>JBLHLE010000098.1:0-11664 GCA_047620805.1 Pirellulaceae bacterium | reverse complement strand
GGAGAAGGCGCGATCAATGATCGGCTTTCGATCCACTGGCGACACTCGCAACTTTCGCAAAACGGCCATCGCTATCGCTTGGACCTTGAGATCGGTATCGCTGTCGGCAAATCTGGCGAATATATCCACGGGAATAAGGTTCGACGACCGCAGACCGATTCGAGCCAACGCACGGCGTACGATCGTTTTATTGGAAAAGACATCCGTTGCGAGATTAACAATAAAACGATCGAGTTCTGGGCGTGGATATTCGGAGTCAAATTGATCGAGCAGCCAAGCGGTTTGAGTGGGTGACCGTTGCTCCGTCGCTAGTAGATAGTCGATAACGGCTTGAATTCGGTCGAGACTCAATGTCACCAACAAGGCTCGCAACGAGTTCGCGGCGTCGTGGCGTGAGTCGCCCAACAGATCCAGCGCCGCGGCAAAGTGTCGCGCCTCGCCGTGCATCGCCAAAGCTTTGCCGGCCTGTTTGCGGACCTGTTCATTGTCCTGCCCCATCAACAACGGCATCCAATCGATGGCGTTGCGACGTCCAACTTCGCCCATCGTTTCCAACCGTCGAGCGACAACTTGCGGGTGCCAATCCCAAAACGGGCATTCCGCACTCGGCTCGATCGCGACTGGAATGTCACTGGGTAAATCGCGGCCCAACCACACATGCTCCAGGTAAATGCGTATCCCTTCGGTCCTCGACTCCCGATCGTCCGTCGTCAACAACTTGAGGATACCGTGCTGTTGGTCCTCGTCCTCTCCCCATTTTAAAAGTGCAGCAACCAGTGCGTGTCGAACTCGCCAATGAGGATCATCGGAGGCGATTGCAATCTTGCTGCGATGACTCGACCGAAACAGGGCCGAAACGGCAGCTCGGCGGACCATCCAGGCCGTGTCGTTTTGCAGGACGTCGGAGAGCAAATCGACGACAAAGTCGACGTCGTACGTTGCCCTGATCGCATTCAAACGGATAGTTGACCAACGACAGAAATAGCAGCTTTGTAGAGCGTCTTGAACAACACTGCTTTGGGAAACCGTCAGCTCCACACCGGTCAACTTCCGAATGGCCTCACCGGCCGTTCTTGCGGAAGGTGGGTCATAAAGCAGCTCGACCAGCGAGTCAATTTCGACATCGCTATACGGCGGCTCAATTTCGCGGAGCACGCTCTCGGCCATGGCAGGCTGACGAAGAGCGTACGATCTTTGCATTTTCGAGTCGAGTTGGGACGCCATTGGGATGAGAATTTGTTATGGTGCTGGTACAAATACTACGTGTTATGGGGATCTGTTCTGCCAGTTTACACGATTTAAGACCAGCGCATACGTATCGGGCTGGACGACTGTTTCGCAATCAGGAAAGCGAGACATCCGAATATGACTGATCGCGAAGAATTACTTCAAAGCGTCCCGCATTGGACGTTACGTTTGCTGGCAACCAATTCAACCGTTGATGAGCAACTTCAGAATCAAATCGACGAAGCGGGTAGACTTCTCTCACTGCGCGACGAACATGTCGCTTTTACACTGGTGCGACTCGACAGCAGGCTAAGAAGTGTAATGAGTAGCCTGGAATACGATTCCGCTGCCAACCTCGCTTGTGCTCATGTGTGGTCAAGACTGTCGGAGTTACTGAGTCATCCCGATGGCAACGTAAGAAGATTCCTGGGCGATTTCGCGCTAATGCACTTTCCGCGTATGGCGGGTTTGAGGATTATGCGTCGAATAGTTCGCGATCCTCTTTCCGCTGTCCGCTCGCACTCCCGTAAGCTGGCCCGCGAAAACTCGCTGCTCGAAGTCGCGATTCCCAATAGCAGATACGGTGGTTGGGACACGACGGGGTGGTTCCGAGGCAACACTGGCCGCATGAAGGTCCACCGTAGCGGTTCAATGGTTCAGGAGAAGAACGGAGTACCGGCGTTATCAGACGTAGGCGAAATGCGAGAACTACTCGGAATCAAGTCCGCCCAGCAGCTGGGCTATTTTCTGCTGTCAACTGACAGAGGCGGGGCCCCTACACAAAGTTCACGATCCCGAAACGAGGCGGAGCGGAACGAGTGATCTGTGCTCCAAGCACGCAACTGCGCTGGGTCCAACGTCAAATCTTGCGCAAGATCCTTGACAAAGTCTCAGTTCACTCAGCTGCTCATGGATTTGTGACGGGCCGTTCCACAGTCACCAACGCGACGATCCACCAGGAAGCAGAGATTATTCTTAAGTTCGACCTGCAGGACTTCTTTCCGACAATACACGCCAACCGAGTCATTGGGCTATTCGCCCGACTGGGATATTTTCTCGGAAATGGTCGTTTCAATACAAGTGATTATTCGGAAAACGTGGCGGCCACGCTGGCACGGTTATGGACCTATTCCAATGCTCCAAAGCGATTCGGTTTTGGCCACGCTCCGCAAGGGGCACCAACCTCACCTGCCATCTCCAACATTATCTGCCGGGGTCTCGATGCTCGCCTGGAAGGGCTCGCCCACAGCTGCAACGGAAATTACACTCGCTATGCAGACGATTTGACATTTTCGTTCGCCAGCGCGGAACTGAATGTGGGTCGATTCCGTTGGTGGGTGGATCAGATTTGCCATCAGGAAGGTTTTATTGTCAACCAACCGAAATTCCGAGCGATTCGCCGATCGCAGCGGCAGTCGATTACTGGAATCGTCGTCAACGACGGACTGCGAGTCCCCAGGCCGCAACGCCGCCGCTTTCGCGCCATGCTGCACAACTGCCGCAAGCACGGTATTGAATCGCAAGCGGGCGGCAATCCTGCCTTCGCCAGCTATCTGCGTGGATTCGCCAGCTATCTCTACATGGTCCACCCCGAGGAAGGTAAACAGGCAATGGCCGAACTCGACGAAATCTTCGGACGGGAGGAGTAGCCCGTGAATAAAACCTATAACTCCGACGAACTTTTCTCCGCCATCGACGGGCTTTCTGAGCTGGCCACTGAACGTCAAGGTTTCGCGGCATGGCGTTATATCGCCCGAGCGGAAAACGAAGACAGTTATCAAGTCGCACTCGACTTCGCCGCCGAGAACGGGATGATTCCCAGTGAATTGGTTATGCTAATGCGCAGCGATACGCGCGGCGGTGCGATCAACTCCAGTTGGCTTAACCCAGTTGGCTTAACCCAGTTGGCTTAACCCAGTTGACTTAACCCAGTTGACTGCTCAGAAATGATCTGGATTGGCGCTGGCCCATTCATTGCTGGTAATGATCTTCGAGAGTACGCGAAAGGCTTCTTTTTAGCCCGCCACCCCGTAACGAATGCTCAGTACGCGAATTTCATAAAAGAGACTCACTACGAACCCACGAATCCAGAGAGTGGCGGCGGCTATCTGAATCACTGGTCAGGAGGTTTCCCGGAACACAAGGCCAACCACCCCGTCGTCTTTGTCGACTTCTTTGATGCGCTGGCGTACTGCCGCTGGGCCGGATTGATGCTCCCCACCGAGTGGCTCTGGGAAAAAGCTGCGCGGGGCAGCGACGGCCGCACATACCCCTGGGCCGGGCCAACCTACAATCGCGACGCTAACCGTGGACTAAATAAATTTGCCCAACTGGTGACGAACGACACTTGTGCTGTCGACAAATTTGCCGGCATTCGCTCACCTTACGGCTGTGAGAACCTCGTCGGAAACATTTCCGAATGGTGCCATAGAATTGATCGCCAAGAAGGACTTCCGATTGGCAAAATCCCCGCCAGAGTAGTGCGTTCTACCAATGAATGGCTAGAATCCCCTGAAACACATGCAATTCTAAAGGGCCTGTGCTTCTTGCGAAGTGATTCTACTCGAGTCGGAGCGGCTTATCGTCGCCAACTCGCTATGTCGGGGCGCAATTACTGGACGGGATTCCGCCCTGCCCTGCTCCCTGTTGTACACGACGCAGATCCCGATTTTCACGCCTTTGCTTGACCCGCAGATTTCTCGACCGCTATCTGCGCGAAGGACAGGCTACGCCGCGACTTTGCTTCAAACCCCGCAGGTATATTGTCCACTGACACAACAGGGGCCTCGTCAATTAACCGCGGCGTTCCCCAAAATCAACATCGCCAGATCACTGATTTCGACGCTGTCGCGTTGGTTCCGTCTGCTCTCAGAATTTCCAGAATGTGGAACGCCAAAAAGCGCGAAACAAAAATGAGCCATCGATGCTTCATTTAGTCTAGATTGGCATAGCTTGAATCTTCACGAAGGATTAATGTTTATGCATGTAATCCAGGCGATTGCGGCAACTTAACCAAAATCGGATTTGGTGAAACGCTTGCTACTGGCTTCACTTCCAAAATTAGGAAACGAGGATTGCCTTAGCACACCGGCTGAGGTGAGATCGTAGTGAATCCAAGTAGATCGTGTAATTAGTTGCGGTCACTTACAGCACGCCCTGAGATGTGCTGTATAAGAGTCGATACGCTAGCATTAGGGACGGAACGCAATGCGTACTATTGATTTGAGCACTTATGGTATTTCGGTTGATACCGTTCTTAGAAATGCATCTCCAGCGCAGCTATACGAAGACGCACTTCAGTACGAAGAAAAATCGGCTATTTCCAGCCGGGGCGCGTTGATCGCTTATTCCAACGAGAAAACGGGCCGTTCACCGAACGACAAGCGCCTCGTCGAACACGAGGATTCCCAAGACGAAGTCTGGTGGGGTCCGGTCAATGTGCCTGTGGATGGCGCGACCTTCGGTAAGAATCGCGACCAGGCGATTCATTACCTGAATCAACAACCTCGGCTCTATTGCGTCGACGGCTATGCTGGTTGGGAACAAAGTTACCGACTGAAGGTCCGAGTCATTTGTGCTCGGCCCTACCACGCTCTGTTCATGTACAACATGCTGATCCGACCGACGGCAGAAGAATTGGAAACGTTCGGTGAGCCCGATTGCGTGATTTGGAACGCGGGCGCGGACACCGCCGATGAATCGCTACCGGGCGTCGACTCGGAGACTAGCGTCGCTCTCAGTCTTGAAGAGCGGGAGGTTGTCATCATCGGCACCGAATACGCAGGCGAGATGAAGAAGGCAGTCTTCACGTTGATGAATTACTTGATGCCCAAACGCGGTGTCTTGTCGATGCACTGCTCGGCCACCGAAGATCGGGAAACAGGCGAGTCATCTGTCTTGTTCGGCCTTTCGGGCACCGGCAAAACAACGCTCTCCGCCGACCCTCATCGCCATTTGATCGGCGACGACGAACATTGCTGGTGCATCGACGGCATCTTCAACATCGAAGGGGGTTGCTATGCCAAAGCGATCAACCTCAGCGCCGAGTCGGAGCCGCACATTTTTGGCGCTCTGGGTTTTGGGGCCGTTTTGGAAAACGTGGTTTACGATGAGTCCACTCGGGAAGTCGACTACACCGACACGACCATCACGCAAAACACTCGTGGCGCGTATCCAATCGAACACATCGAAAACGCCAAGATTCCTTGCGTTGCCACTCACCCGAAGCACATTATCTTCCTGACATGCGACGCGTTTGGCGTCTTGCCTCCCGTCAGCCAACTGACTCCAGCTCAGGCTGAATATCACTTCATTAGTGGCTACACGGCTAAAGTTGCGGGTACTGAAGTCGGCGTGAAGGAGCCACAAGCAACTTTCTCGCCTTGCTTCGGCGGACCGTTTCTCGTCTGGCATCCGCGCAAGTATTCGGAATTATTGGCTGCCAAAATGCAGGAACACGAAGCTCGTGTTTGGCTAATCAATACAGGTTGGACGGGTGGTCCGTACGGTGAAGGCAATCGATTCAAACTGAGTCACACTCGCGCCATCCTCGACGCGATCTATGCAGGTCAGTTAGACAATACGGGACGAAAAGCCGATCCGTTCTTTGGATTCGATGTCGTGACGGAATGCCCGGGCGTGCCAAGCGAACTTCTCATTCCTCGTAACACCTGGAGCGATCGGGCTGCTTACGACGCGACGGCCAGTCAACTCGTCGACCTATTTGTCGGCAACTTCGCGCAATACGCGGACGGCGTCTCGGCAGAAATCCTCACGGCTGGCCCCCAACCTTTCGCCATGGAAAAAACACCGGCGTCGGGCGTCTAAATGTTCGCAAGTTTACGAATCGCAAAGCGTCAAACTCTATTTGAATTCGACGCTTTTTTTACAACTCATCTTCCCCTGCCACCGTCTCCGTCGAATGGTTTGATCAGCTAAGATTGTAACCGAATGATGACGATTAGACTTCGATAGACGGTTTATCAGCGAGGACAATCGGATGGAGCCCACCCCCGACCGCTATGCACACCAGTTGCTCGATGCGATCCATCGGCATGACTCCGCCTTGAACGTGGTCTACGAATCAGCGGAATTCGCTCTCCGCGAAACCGATCAAAACCGGGTAGTTAACTTGACCAATATCTTCGCCGAATACTGCTCGCTCGATGCCGAGTTCAGAGAAGAACATATTGCGAGAATCGTGCGAGTCTTCTTTAGTGGCGAAATCGAAGTACCCGACGAAAAGGACGCCCTGCGGGAGCACTTGATGCCAAAAATCTGGACGCGGGCGACGATGGTCATGCTGGAATTACAACAGCGGCTCGAAGGCAATGAAGCGCCGGACATGCCGCTCTATCCATTGGGCGACCACTTGTTTATCTCCCTTGTTTACGACCTGCCCGACTCCATGCGATCGCTTTCCAGCGAAGAGCTGGAACAGGCGGGCTTGTCCTACTACGAAGCGATGGAGGCGGCGCGGGAGAACTTGGCTGACGCGACCGGAGATTTCATCAAAATAGGCGAAAACTTATACTCCTCCGTAACCGGTGACAACTATGACTCCTCTCGAATCATTCTCGACGGAATGAACGAATTTGAGGTCAACGGAGATCGAGTGGCGATCATTCCCCAGAGGGATTCGATGTTCATGACGGGGAGCGACGACGAACTGGGCTTGGAGTTAATGCTCCGCATGACAATTGATGTCTGCGAATCGCAGCCTCGTCCACTTTCCCCAATTCCGATCCGCGAAGTGGACGGCGAATGGGAATCTTGGATGCCGCCCGAGACATGCCCTTCTTACAACGAATTCGCGGAAGTCGTCGCTCGTTTTTACGGTGGGCTTTACGCCGACCAAAAAGAAATCCTGGATGAGATCCATGAAAACGAGCTGATCGATATCTTTATTGCCAACTTTTCCGGCTTGCAGAGAGAAGAGGACAATCGCCTGCTGACCTATTGCGTCTGGGGCGAAGGAGTTGATTCCCTCCTGCCCAAAACAGATTACATGATGCTGCCCACTGCAGATGGCCTCGCCGCATCCGGGAAGTGGGAGGACGTCGCCAACACCGTCGGGGACTTGCTTCAACCCGTTCCCGAACTTTATCCGCCGCGGTATCGCGTACGCGAATTTCCTTCGCAGCTACAATTGGCACAAATCGGCCTCGCAGATTTGTAGCGGCGGCTCGCGATCACGCAAGTCTTCCCGTTCGACCTAGCAGTGTTTGTGATCCACACTGCGCTCCGCGGAGCTAGAACTGCGTTACGATTGCCTATCTGCGCGAATCGCAGAACACGCACTCGGGGCTTTTCTCGGTTGGAATTGGAGCTTTCCTGGCGGCCTGCCAAGCATCCAATTCGGCTCGAAGCTGCGCCGCCAAATCATGAGTATTGGCGATCCGATAAAGAAAAACGTATAATGCCGAATTCGATGTGCTTCACCTTCCGATTTTCGCACGAGAGCGCTATGAATCGCAACCTGCTTAAGTTCGCCTGCCTGCTTCTATTTGGGATAAATTCAGGCTTTGCCGACCAGCGTCCCAACGTCCTTTTCATCATGACCGACGACAAGTATTAGGTCGTCGCGAGCGATAGCAAAATACCCGTAGAAAACATAGGGTTTTTGGCTAAATTGAAATTGCCTGGGATTCACTGGAATTCACTTGGCTTGACTGCAATTAACTACATGTTGCTACACTTTCGCGGATTCAAGCTTTATTCTTAAAACTGCGCGCGATCGGCCAAAGATCTCAATTGAAAGATCGATTGTCGTCATTCGTCCGAGCTTCTGTCTTGGCTAAACGTAAGCCTGAATTTCGACCGATTGGTTTTCACACCTCGGTCTTCGCGGAGACGTGTCCTTCAACCAAGCCGTCTCGGTTTCCCAACATGGATCATCATGCAGCCTCTCGATTGGCATCGTGAGCGGTCCGTGTGTTCCGCTCGCTTTCTGTGGGCAAAGAATTACCTCCGAGCGAACCGGTATCGCAAGAGTTGACGGCAATCGTTGCTAACGCGGCCCGTCGCGATTTGATAATGGAAAGATGTCGTCGACTTTCGAGGCAATCGATTTCTAGCAGAATCGGATCGCCAGGTTCACCTTCAATTTCGACTTGTGGTTTTGCACAAGGCGAATCACGAGACCAACGCTTGCGTAGCTCAAAGCGAGCTTGCTCATTCGCTGCTTCGCGAGATAAGTAGACTTCGTTGGGCATGTTGCCTTCAAGAGTCATCTGGGGGCGATGCTCGTTGTACCCTAACTTCGCCAAACCAGCGCTAGTTCTTCCGTCAAAACGGCCAGCCAATCGTCATCGTCCCGCCAATCGTCTTCGTCCACCCGGTTGTCATCATTCGGCCAGTTGTCAAATCGTTCCAACTGCAAGTCTTCCGCCCGGCCGATCTGCTCAACGAATGAAGGCAAATCCCGCCTAGCAGTTTCCTCGATGGCCTGCGGATCGTCGACTAGTTCGCTCACCAAACTATCCTCTCGTAAGGATGTTTGAACGGCCGCAAAGGCAACGGGATAAACAACGCCGACCCCGAAGTTGTTTGAGAACAAAGTGAAGTCGAACACGCTGACACCGCCGTCGTCGTTCATGTCAGCGTACGCCGGCGCATCTGGCACTTCGACTCCGAACCAATAACTAAACGTCGAGAAGTCAAACACCGAGACGCCCTCGTCGCCGCTGAATTCGGAGGTCAGTCTATAGAATTGGTTGTCGCGTGTCGCTGCGAAAACGTAGTCATCGGCCACAAAGTCGCCGTCGTTGTCCAATCGATTTCCCGACAGATCAGTTACCGACGACTTAATCGTCAATGAATACACGCCGTCGCTCAGGTCATCGTGGTCGAACGAAATCGTCAGCTGACGATCTACTACGTTCAGCTGCACATCTAACAACACAATTGGGACATCCTGATCTACATCGGCATTGATTCCCAAGTTGATCAACTCAACGTCGTTAGCGGTGACGGCAGAAATTGACTTATTGAATTGAACCGTCAAATTGCTGATCAAACTGCGTTGAGTAGCCCAATCCGTTGGTTGCTGCCCCTTGGCCAGATCGGCCGGATCGGTCATGCCTGCATTGATTTCAATTGAAACCACCTGTAAATTTCCGAGCTGACCGGGCGTCGGCTCCGCGGCCCGCCAACTTGCCGGGTCGCTACCAAAATCGGTGTTTGCCAATCGAGTCAGTGAACTACCATCTCCGTTGGCACCATCTGACTCGTTCGGCCATGGGCTGCGATCTCGGTAGTCCACCACGTCGACATCGATGAACGGAACTGAATTCAGTTCGGGAGTATCCGGTCGCTGGACGGACAGACGTTCCCCGCCATTGCTCAAAGCGCCAGCATAAGGACCGAATATCGCGACTTCTGGGTCGATCGAATAACGCGTGCGGTATAACGCAGGATCAATGCCAACGACCAGCGCCAACTGCCCCGCGGCTAAAGTCGAATTCATGGGGAATGAAAAGCCGGCCCCATCGATCCGCCAAGTGTTCGTCGGATTGGCGACATCAAAAAGCGAAACCAACGAATCCGTCGTATTCTGCAGCTCGATGAATTCGTCGACGAATGTTTCGTTCACGTTTCCGTCATCGGGATTGTAGTGAGCCTCGGTGATTACGACGTCGCCCACTAGAAACGAATCGTTGGGCTGTCCAATCGTGGTTCCAGGAGTTCCAGTTTGAGCGGTAAAGTGCTGGTAGCCCGTTGAATCGATGTGACGAATGAACGAGCGACCGTTTTCCGCTGCGCTGAAAGAGAAACCGTGCGTGTAGCCAGTCAAGTTCACACCGTCACCAGATGACAAGACGACTTCATCGCCCAGTGAACTAAGGGAAAATGCACTACCAAAATACGCGCTCGGCGGAACCGTCAGCGGGTTCGCATCGTCGTCTTCTTCAATAAAAACCTGCTGACCAGCAGAAATCACCGTGCCACCAGGAATGACGAACTTCGTCAAGTTGCTGTCGTCGTCGCTTAAGAACCAGCCACCGATATCCACATTCCCGTCGGTTGGATTGAACAGCTCAATTGCATCGACACTCGGCGCGTCGGTATGCGTCAACGCTTCGACGATCGCGATTGGCGGCTGAGTAGCAATATCGGCTACTCCTGGCGAGCCGTGCACATCACCGCTGGCCCGCCAGTTGAACGGATTGTTGTGATCCGGATTTGTGGTGGGATCGATCAACACTAACGAGAATCCGTAACCGTCGGCGGTGATCGGCCAAGGCAATCGGTCGTCGTAAGTAAAATCTTGCAGGATCGTGTTTCCCGTCCCGACAACAGTTATCCCTTCGCCTCCATTTGCCAAGCCACCGCTCTCAAATTCGCCCGCGATCGGCAGCCCCACGCCGTAACGCAGTTCAAACGCCTGCCGATTTCCAACCACCAACACGCGCTCGTTCGGCTCCAACTGCTGGATGCTCGAATCGGCGAAGCTGAACGTCACTGGACTGCCGTCGACGAATTCGACATCCGTCAGAGCAAGCGATTGCGGTGATATGTTCAGCAACTCGACAAACTCAAAGTCATCATCTGTTAACGTGGAGTCGACGGCCAACTCGGCTGCCGAGGGACTTGCTGGGTTGTAACTAAACTCGCTGACGACCAGTTCGTTGGGCTGCGCGTGATTGACCGAGAAAGTCGCCTGCGTCAGCGCACTCCAAGTCGTTCCGTTCAGAACGCGGGCGTTAATCTCAGTCGACTCGTCGATCGTAAACGCACTGGTAAACTCAATGGCACTGGATGAAATCAGCGACTCGCTAATGCTCGTGGACGTGAGCACGGGGGAAACTAGCAGATCGGAATCTTCACCTTCAACGTCCAGACCTTGAATGGCAAGCACGTTTACATCTGGGACGAGTTTGTCGATGTGCGCCGTTAAATCAAACGTTCGTTGTTGCGAACTAATGTTTCCCGCGTTTTGCTCAGGCGCACCGCCGTTGTTAACAACCGAGCGGGTAAATCCGTTGCTGCCCGCCATCCATTGTTGTGGTGTTCTTTCGCCAAATACAATGGCGTCGAAGATACTTCCACCAACACTCTGTAGCGTTAACGCCGAACCGCCTCCCTGAGACAACGTCGAGAGGCCAACCCAAGAGACAAGTGTCTTTGCACCGACCGAATTGCCGATCGGCGAAGATAGCATTTCGTCGTTCACGCCATCCATAATCAGCCGTCCGTCCGATACTTCAGCACCGCCCACGAGCGTTCCGTTAGCATGCCCGACGATGTCTTGAGTATCGCCTTCAAAAGTCCAGTGGTGGATCAACTGTGGGGGAGGCGGCGGAGCGTCGTCAACTGGGCCGGCACGGAACAATGTCGAAATTTGCGATGGCGTTAGCGCTGTACCATAGAGCCTCGCTTCGTCGACACTACCCGCTAGGTAGGGATCTGTTCCCGCGGGTACGCCCACCGTGCCCG
>JBLHLE010000097.1:0-11699 GCA_047620805.1 Pirellulaceae bacterium | reverse complement strand
CTGGGATACCGCAGTTTGGCCACGAGGTCTCCGTCGGCCACGCTTTCGATATCGAAGATCAAGTAGCGGATTTGGGCGGACATCCGGTTTCCTTATTGTTCTCGAGGGTCGGCGAGTGCGTTGGACAAGTTTGCATTGGACGAGTTTGCATTGGACGAGTTTGCGTTGGAAGAGTTTGCGTTGGACGAGTTTGCGTTGGACGAGTTTGCGTTGGACGAGTTTGCGTTGGACGAGTGATCGTTAGATGGGTTCTCTTTGCGGGGCGATTCGCTTCTCTGTTCTACGGATGCCGTTGTGTCCCCTTCGTTTTCTCTATCTACGCGGTATAACACATGTTTGCACCGAGGAGAAGTCGCCCGATCCATTTTGATTTTGAGGAGTCCGCGATGAACAAGCAACGCTTGCTCGAACGCTTTCTACGATACGTAGCAATTGATTCGACAGCCGATGAAACAACGACCGACTATCCCAGTTCTGCTGGGCAGCTTGAATTGGGCAAGTTGCTGCTCGCCGAACTCCTAGAAATGGGAATCGCTAACGCAGTCCAGGACGAGTACGGACTAGTGATCGCCACCCACGGCGACGACAACGGCGAGAGTCCCGTCATTTTGCTCAATTCGCATTTCGACACCTCGCCCGAAACTTCCGGTACGAATATCAAAGCTCAGGTGATTGAAGATTATCAAGGTGGAGATATCCAGCTCCCGGGTGACTCTTCGAAAGTAATCACAGTTGCCGAAAATCCGGAGCTAGAAGGGCTGCACGGTTGCACGATTATTACCACCGATGGCACGACACTTCTGGGTGGTGACGACAAAGCTGGAATTGCTGTGATTATGGAGGCAGTTCAACACCTGATCGAAAATCCAGAGCTGCAACACGCTCCGATCCGAATTCTCTTCACTTGCGACGAAGAGATCGGACGCGGTATTCAGCACGTCGATGTACCGGGCTTGAAGGCGGTCGTCGGATATACACTCGACGGCCCAGGCGCGAACGGCGTAGATGTCGAAACGTTTTCGGCCGACGTCGCGGTGGTGAAGGTCACAGGAATCAACATTCATCCGTCGATTGCCAAAAACCGCATGGTCAACGCAATGCGAGCCGCAGGTGATTTCGCCGCCAGTTTGCCGCGCGAGACACTGTCGCCCGAAAAAACAGACGGCCGCGAGGGTTTTCTACATCCCTATCACGTCGAAGGCGGCGTTGCGGAAGTCGTCATGCGAATTATCTTGAGAGACTTCGATACTCCAAAACTATCTGACCACGCAGATCTACTCCGACAAATCGCCAGCGACGTCGAAGCTGCGTATCCTGGCGTTTCCATCGACGTCGAGGTGAGTAAGCAGTATCGGAACATGGCCGACGGTTTGGCTAAAGAACCGAGAGCCGTCGAATATGCACTGAGGGCACATGAACGACTGGGGCGGACAGCCAAAACTTCCGTTATTCGAGGAGGCACCGATGGCTCGGTCTTAACGGAGCGAGGCTTACCAACTCCGAATCTTTCCACCGGCCAGCACAATCCGCACTCGCCTCTGGAATGGGCATGCCTCGATGAGATGGAACAAGCCGTCGAAGTGCTGATAGAACTCGCGCAAGTTTGGGCCGAGTAGTAGTATCAGTGTGGGGAGGTAACTCGCGTACGAAGAACGCAATTCCGACGGAGCGGAAGGCGACTATGCGTCAGTTGCCCTTTGGATATGAAACTTACGCAGCGCGGCGGTGTTCCGTGTCATCGCCGAATTCGAAGTCGTCGGCAACGTCGTCGTTTTGCATGGGGTCGTTTTGCATGGGGTCGTTTTGCTTGCCCTGAGTGTCTTGGATCTTCAATCGCGGCTTTTCGTTCGTTGTCTTCAGCGATTGATGGAAACTGCGGTAACTCCAGAATTCGATGCACGCCCACGGTCGTCCGAGCAGGTGAGTTATTGCACCAAGGGACGGAATGGCGTCGATGGATTGAAGCATCACACTCCATGGATGGCAGATCAGTGCGATGAGCCAACCGACGCTAGGAGCGTGTCGCATGAATAGCCGTTGAGTTCGCAGGCCGTGCATGAAACTCTGTTTCGTTTCTTCGAGACTGCTGGTGCGCACTCGCGATTCTTGGTCGCAGACACAAGTGTAACCAAGTGCTTTTAGCGTCATGCCCAAATCGATGTCAGCCAGGGAATCGCCGACCACATTCTGTAGCCCGCCCGCTTCGTCGAGAGCCGACCGGCGAAAGAATCCTGCCGACAGAGTTGGAGCGACGATGGGACGTCGCCCCGCGTTCTCGATCTTTTGGCCGCCGTCCGCGATCTTGCGGGCGCCGCCAGCGCCATATCGTAGACCACTCGCCAAAAGAGTCTTGTCTTCCGAGCTAATAATCAACGGAGAAACACTGCCGACTTCGAAGTCGTCGAAATGTTCGTCGACAGAGTCGGTCCAATTCTCCTCGACTTCGTATCCCGCGCGCAGAAAATGGACGATTTCGCCCGCGCTCGCTTTAATCGCGGAATTAAGCGCGTCGGTCAACCGAGTCTTCTCGGCCGCCGCAACGAATTGAACGTCGTCGCCGATACCATACGGATCTTCATAGTCACCTCGAGTTACGGCTATAAGCTCACTGTCCTCGGGCATATTCTGCAGCACCGAAGCCAACGTATTCTCGAACTGTTGTGTATCACCGTGGTCGTATATGATCACTGAAAGCCATGCCACCGCGGTATTCCTTGACCGTTTGGGGACCGGAGAGGAGATCGGAGAAAGTGATAGCACTTCTCCCTCGCTAGTTATCTACTTTCGACATGATGAACGGCGCAAGTTTACGGAAGCTGTAAAGAACTAACGGGAAGTTGGTATCCAGCACTGCTAGCACTGTGCGGGCACGTGGGCTGAGCTAGAGACCGCATTTTCGCCACTTTTAATGAAGTGACTTGAATCATGACGACTTGGATTACACTTTTTCGCGGAATTAACGTCGGCGGTAAGAATAAGCTGCCAATGAAAGTGCTTGTGGAGCAACTGGATGAGCTCGGGCTGGAGAATGTTCAGACCTACATTCAAAGTGGCAACGTGGTGTTTGACTCAGCGAGCAAAACTGCTTCAAAGTCGTTTATTTCGAAGTTATCTGCCGAGATTTCTGCGAGCATTGAGCAGCGCTGCGGCTTTCGGCCCGCAGTAATGTTGATCACGAGGAAGGCATTCGAGGAAATTGTCTCGCTGAATCCGTTTCCGGAGGGTGAGTCGGAGCCAAAATCGTTGCATGTCTTCTTTTTGGCTGAGCAAGCCAAGTCTCCCGATATGGATTCGCTGGCGTCGGCCAAATCTCCAACCGAGAGTTGTCATCTGGAGGGCAACGCGTTTTATCTCCATGCGCCAGAAGGGATCGGTCGATCGAAACTCGCCGCAAATGCCGAGAAGTACCTTGGCGTTTCGGCGACCGCTAGGAATTGGCGGACGGTGCAGAAACTATTGGAAATGGTGTGCTGAGATATGAGATCCAAAATATGAAACAGAAACTGTTCACTAGACGACGATGGCTACTTTTCGGGTTGGTGGTACTGGCCGTAGTTTTGGGGCCGTATATCGCCAGTCGCATTGCGAGTTCATCGCGACGCGTGAGCTTGCATGAGTTGGAGCCTTCGGCCGAACAGGAGGCGACCGGTTTGAGTGGGGCGACTTCGAGCGGATCATTGCGAGTCCTGTGTTACAACATCGCTCATGGGCGAGGCGTCGTAAAATCGAATTGGGACGGCGGCAATGCTGCCGAGCGAGCTGTGAGGCTCGACGAAATTGCGGCACAGTTGCGCGAGATCGGCGCCGACATCGTTGTCCTCAACGAAGTCGACTTCCAATCCAGCTGGAGTGGGTCGGAGAATCAAGCTCGGACACTCGCTCGCTTGGCGGGTTACAAGTATTGGGCGGAGCAGCGCAATCTCGATTTTCGAGTGCTGGGATGGACATGGTGTTTTGGCAATGCCGTTCTTTCCAATTATCCGATTGATAACGCCGAAGTCGTCGATTTACCTGAATACTCGCCATGGGAGACGTGGTCGGCAGGCAAGAAGCGAGGTGTCGCGTGCGAAATACGAATCGATGCTCGACGCAAAGTGCAGTTGGTTGGCGTTCACCTGTCTCACCGCAGCGAAGCTCTGCGAATCAGATCCGCGGAAATGTTGATCGACATGGCGAAGGAGAGTCGTTACCCGCTGATTGTTGTCGGCGACTTAAATTCGACGCCACCCGATTTACCAAAAGCTGCGTTCGACGAGGCGGGTAACAACGCCATGGCCACTTTTGACAAAGCCAGCCAACTGCAGCGAATTCCAATTTCGCTACCGTTGACAGAAAACGACATGACGTTTCACTCATCAAAACCCAGTCGCGTTATCGATTGGATACTGATTCCACCGAATTGGCGATTCGACGAGTATCAAGTAATTCATTCACCGTTGTCGGATCATCGAGCGGTTTGCGCCGATGTGTCTGCGGGTGAAGTGAACTCGCAGGCGAGTGAAAGTCCAAAGTAGTCCGATTCACAGTTCAATTTAATCCGAAACGAGGAACCCACCCGTGCAGCCCCCATCAGTCAATTTGATTGTGATACGAGTTAGCGATCTCGAGTTGTCTCGTCAGTTCTATTCGGCCGTTGGCTTGACTTTCACTCGCGAGCAACATGGCAGTGGACCGGAGCATCTTGTTGCAGAGTTGGAGGGTGTGGTATTTGAGCTTTACTCGGCGCGGCGCGATTACCGACGAAGTACGCCTCGGGTTTCAGGTCAATTCAATGGAAGATTCTTTGCAACAACTTAAGGCATTAAATGCCGAGGTAGTCGCGGAACCCAAAGAGATCGACGGTGGCGTGCACGCTGTCGTTTCCGATCCGGATGGCCACCGCGTAGTCTTGACGGAACGCCAATAGGCAAAATTACTCTTCGATTTCCAGAGTTTATTCACTGCTTTCATCTTTGTATATTCATTGCTGCGGAATGTTCGTGAACATTCTTGATCGAAGAATTAGTGAGCCCAGGGCAACTCGGGCAACTCTCATTCTCAACTTGCGACACCTGTCGTCGATTTGATCGCACATTGATTTAGTTTGGCACGCTTGGAAATTGCGGCGCAATTGCAATAAGTTGTTTAACAGACAGGGAATACAGTCTGTTTCTGTTGAGTTCGAGCGGAATTGGCACATGCGTTGCTTTTATAGAATGTCGTTACCAACAACCGCACCCGCAAACGCTCAACTGGAGACCTACCAATGACCTTCGCACGAACAATCATGATGACAGTCGCCGCAACTATCGCCATCGCTTCTGGAAGCGTCAACGCGGCAAGTTACGAACACATCGACGAGCTGGCCCTGAAGGTTCAAGCAGGTGCTCGGGAGATGTACAACGAAATCGGTACCCACTATCGCCATACACCTGAGTATTCGCATCTTCGTTCGGATGCAGCCAAACTGTACCATTCGGCGGCTCATGCCCATACGGTCGCCCACAGTCACGGCAGCTTGCGGCACTTGGAAAGTGATTTGAGCAAACTGGACCAAGCCTTCCACCACATGGAAGAGACGCTGGAGCGAGTTGAACACAATGCTCGTTTCGGTGAGGGCCACACGCACGGCGACACTCGACATGTTCGAGGATTAATGCGAGCGGTTGAATCCAACTTGCATCACCTCAGAGACGACATTCGCGAAATGACTCGACGTCACTACGGAAGTCACGACATCCACGGCATTCCTCGCAATACGGTCCCTGGACACGGTGTACACAACGTCTACCGCACGACCCAGTACGGATCCAGTCGCTACGGATCCAGCAGTCGCAACGGTGGCAGCTACGGCCAAGGTCGCACGGGAATTTCGTACAGCGGAAACGGCCTCAACATTCGCGTCGGCCGCTAAGCTAGGCACGCGTTTCGATCACAGTGAAGACCAACAGCACAAGGCGGTCACTCCATCAGGAGTGACCGCCTTTTTTTGCGCAGGCTTTTTTTACGCAAGTTGATTAGAAAAGTCATTTAGCATCATGCTGAAAATAAGTGTCGCCTGTCGCTCCGCCGAAAGAGTGCAAGAACGCCACTTTCGCGGAGAGGCTGCCATTTTTCAGGAAGAATGTTACCTCCCCGCTCATTTTTTTTTGGGGGCTGTCGATTTATCGGCTGCTCTCAAAATGAAATGAGGCGGGGAGGTTGCGGGGGGCGACGGCTTTGCCGCCGCGGGTGGGGATTTTGACGCGTATAAACGCGGCGCAATGGCCGAACTGTTCTTTCGTTGGCTATCTACCGCTCGGCCGAAAGCTCGTCGAACTACAAACGACCGACCCGTCCGTCTTTTCTTATTTTCCTTTTTCTGCTCGCGAGGATATGTTTAAAGCAAGGGCTGCGAGTGGAAGCACAGAACATGAGTCAAGCGAAAATAGGGACGACCGTCGGTCATTGGTTTGTGCGCGGCGTGCTGGTCGGTTGCTTGCTCGTTGGGGCTTCGAACGCCGTGTCCTATTTCTTTCGCTCCGATGGATTCGGCAATCTATTCGATAAACCTGGAGGCGCGCGCGAAGTCATCGGATTTCCCTGGGTCGTTTGGGAAGCGGGAAAGACTTACGACGGATACTTTGTGGACTACGTTACATTGGGTCTCAACTGCGTGTTTGGCATCGGTTTGGGCGTCGTGCTCGGGTTGATATTAATGTCGCAAGCGGCATGGTTGAATCGCCTGGTCGATCATGTCGAAAGCGAATTCCCACTGGAAGGAAGCAAACTGCAATTCTCTTTGCGAGGTCTCTTCGGAGCGACAATTCTCGCCTCAATCTGCGCGGCGGTGGCGGCGAACTTTGGCTCGAATCCGCTGGTGCTAGGCGCTATCTACTGCTTTGGGCCACTGGCTCTAATCTTGTTCGCCTTTATCCCACAGAGGATCTCGTGGCAACAACGAGTTGCCATTTTGGCACCTGCTGCGATTACATTGATCGTTGTCGCGGTAGCCGTCGGTGTCTCTTTGGGAATGGAATTCGACCGAGTTCTAATCGGCATCTTTATCTGTTGGACACCACAGGGAGCGTTCGCCGCCCTCGCACTAACTGTGGGCCTATTGGTGATCCATTGCCGGCAGCTGAATAACTCCAGCGCCATTTAGAATTGCTGTTCCAATCGTTTTACTTCCGTGCGCAGCATCTTTATGACTCGGCTCTTTGCGACATAGATTTCGGCAACTTGCAAGCCAAGTTTTTCCGCCGCTTCGGCTGCCGAAAGTCGCTCGACTGCAGTCAGGTAGTAGGCTTGCCAATTGTGTGGTTTCACGCGGACCGCCACTTGGCGATGCGCTTCTTCAAGCAATTCCGCTTGATGCTCACTTTCCATTTCTTCGGCCAGCTGAGACACAGCATCCGGATCTTGGATGGCTGCCAGCTGCTGAAGGTTGTGCGTGTCCCCGGCACCCCGAATCGGCTTTTTCCAAGAGCGGATGAGGTCGCGAACGACATTTATCGTGATGGTTTTCAACCAACCGCGAAACGACCCCTTCGACGGATCGTATTGAAATTTTCTCATCCGTTCGACGAGTTTGCAAAGAACATCCTGAGTGATGTCAGCGGCATCCGTCTCTTGCATCTTGTAGCTGCGACACCAAGTGTAAATTCGTGGCGCATATCGGTCGACAAACTCGTCCCAAGCTGCCTGATCCGTTAAATCTTGCAGGCGGACCAATAGAGTGGCGCTCGTTCGAGCGTCGTTGGTTGTTAACGGTGCCGAACGCAATGGTGTTTCTCGAGTCGACTTGTCGTCCGCTGAGTTCATATTGTTCTATCTGACTTCGCGCTATTTGATTTTTTGTTCAACTGCTTAATTCGATTGAGGCTCGAGCGAGTCCCGCCAGCTACACCCTCTGCCAAAAACACTGCCAAAAACACCGTCTATTTACACTCAAAACAAGTATCGTTTTGGCGGTTACGAAAAAAGGTATGTTTTTTCCACATCTTTCTGCAAGAAGTGGGAGCGACATCAGTAATCAATGTAGAGCTGGCCAGCTTCAATCGTCTAGTGCCTGTCGCAGACATGTAGAAAACGCCGTGTTTCTCTAATCGAGGAACAGATTCGAGGCTATCTGTTTGTGTGAAGGTAACTAGCTTCAATTCCCATCTCTAATCCTTGGGTGATGATACCATGATCAGCTCCATTCTGCGAAAAGCGAAGAAATCGCGAACGAGAAACAAGAGACACAAGCATCTCAAGCGACGCTGGGCCCAGGTCGAGAACCTGGAAACTCGCGTGCTCTTGCACGGAGGTGCCGATGTACCAACCGAAACAAATGACCAAATTCAAACCCGCATCGTTAATGGAACGCCGACCAGCAACTTCGAATCTGTAGGACTCGTTGGTGATACCCAGGGTGCGTTTTGCAGCGGAACATTAATCTCGCCGACACACGTGTTGACCGCTGGTCACTGTGGAGTTGGTGTGGGAAACACACAAGGTACATTCGCTGTCGAAGGTAACACGTATCGTACATCCGCAGTCAATGTACACCCACAGTACAACGATAACACGCTGGCAAATGACATCGCCATTTATACGCTGAATCAAGCAGTGAGCAATGTCACTCATAGCCCAATCTATCGCAACACTCCTCAAACGGGCCAACTCCTAACCTTGGTCGGATACGGAGCGGGCGGAACGGGAAACTCTGGCCACAACGGCGACTTTGGAACGAAACGTGTGGGCACTACTCCAATTGACGGCGTTTCTGCCACGCTGATTACTTGGAGCTTCGACAACAACAACGAAAGCAATACGGCTCCAGGCGACTCGGGCGGCCCGGCATTCTTAAATGCAAACGGTGTCTTCTACGTAGCCGGTGTTACCTCCGGCGGTGACTCCGCCAATGCGGGAATTGGCGACAACTCCTTCGATACCCGAGTAGACGCATTCCAATCGTGGATTGACTCAATCGTCGGCGACAATCCAGATCCCGATCCCGATCCCGATCCCGATCCCGATCCCGATCCCGATCCCGATCCCGATCCCGGATTTGATGATCACATCGACGAACCAGGTGCTGGCGCCACGCCGATCTTCATTCAAGATGGATTCGGTGTTGAGACTGGCGACTTGGAAGAGGCGGGAGACCGCGACGTATTTGAGTTGTTCATTGACGAATCCGGCACGGCCAGCATCAGCTTGTCGAGCGTGGACGGCGACTTGGACACATACTTGCGAGTGTACGACGAGAACGGCAATTTGGTTGCTGAAAACGACGATTCCAATGGCAGCCTCGACAGCGCTCTGTCTTTGGACGTCGCATCGGGGATTTACTATATCTCCGCAGGTTCGTACGCCGATTCGGAATCGGGTTCTTATTTCGTGGACGTTGAGGTCGTTGCCGATGACCCAGGTGGCGACGGTGACATTTTCGCAGACGCGGCGGCAGTCGATTTGGACGAGCGGGGGCGCGGTCGAGTAAATGACGAATTATCGCAGTCGGGCGAGGTAGACACATATGTGTTCACCGCAAACATGGACGGCGAGATGATTCTGACTGCTCGAGCAAAGTCTTTCAGTTTGGATACTGTTCTCGTTGCTTACGACAGTGACGGGAACGAGATCGCGTTCAACGACGACTGGCGTGGCACGGATAGTCGCGTTCGCTTCGGGGTCCAAGCTGGCGAAACCTACTACGTTCAAGTGCAAGGCTACGGCGATTCGACGGGTCGATACCGTATGAATCTCAAAACTGTCGGGACGCGTGGCGTTCAGCGAGCCGCAGCACAAGAATCCCATTTTGCTCGATCGAACAACGCGCGATCGGTTCAGAAGCAAGGGGATCGCGGACATCGATCGAATGTCGACTCGGTGATGCAAGCCGAAATCGATTGGATGTCAATCCGACACGACTACTGGATTTAAAGAATCGACCAACGCGAGTTGGCTGGATGTAGAAGCGAGGGGAGTAGTTTAATTTTACTGCTCCCCTGCTTCGCTTTCTTGGTTCGTTCCTTCCCGGAACGAGACTGTTCAGAGAAACCGAACTAGTCCATGTCCATGGAAGGGGACGTGAAATTGCGATGCACTATCGCTATATTACATTCTCAAATACACCAGGATAAGGGATGCAATCATGTCGGTCGTCATTGCGATGGTGCCTTGTAGTGAAGTAACCCAACTCGACATCGAGGCGATTCAAAGCGAGTTGGCGAAGAACTGGCCCGAATTGCCGGCTGCAACAGATGTGTCGCGTGAAGAGATAACGGCGACATTTCAGCTTGGCCCTGTCGCAGTAATCTTTGGCGTCATGCCAGCCCCTATCCCTTGGTCAGATCTCGAAGGACCCTGCGAAACGAGCATGCTCTATCCGAAAGCGGCGGATGACCTGAAAGATCACAAGGCTCACATCATCGTCACCTTGACCGGAGGTGACCTCGATCCAGTCCCTTCGTCAACGCTGTTGACGCAAGTCACGGCCGCCCTGATGGCGACCACCCCGTCTGCACTCGGTGTGTTTTGGTGCAACGCAATGCATTTGGTCCGTAAGGATATCTTTATCGACTTTGCAGTTACAGTTATGCCCGACGGACCGCCGGTACTCATCTGGGTGTCGTTTCGAGTTGGCGGAGATAGCGATCGCTCGAGCGCTGGCTTCACAACCGGAATGGAAGCGTTGGGACACATGGAATTCGAGGCGGAGGGTACGCCCGAACCGCCAAGTGAATTGCACGAAAGGCTTACATCTCTTTGCGAGTACGTGATCGAAAACGGACCCGTCATCAAAGATGGTAACACTATCGGCGAGAGCATGGTTGCCCAAATCCGGGTTGTCTACAGCGATTCGTCCTTTGGAAATGAAAACAAAGTCATGCGACTCAACTACGTGTCAGGCAAATCGCCATCAACGGAGCCGGCCGAAGAAAACAAACCGTGGTGGAAGTTCTGGTAAGGGGTCGCGAAAATTTCCGCATCGCCTAGATTGGTCGAGAAGAAATGCCCAAATGCGAAAAATAGTAAGAATAGAACGTTCGCAGCGCAAACGCGCAAGCTACCGCAGTAACTACCATCTCCTGGTCGTATTTGGGTCAGGAGTAGTTGGCGCGGCCTTGGGATTCGCGATTGGTCGTATCGGGGCTGATGTTTATCCATTCAATCTCGCAATTCTGCTGCCGTTCATCGGTTTCGTGGCAGGGGTGTTCTTCGGCATTGGAATCGAAAGCCTATTGGATCAAGCTCGACGACAAGATTACAAACGTTGGAACAACAATAACACTGCCAATGAGAATGACGAGTCAGAACTCATGCCACTTCAGGTTGACGTTGAACCAAATCCTCGGTCCTTTCGTCAACGATTGGCGCAGTTCACTGACAAGAAAGAAAACGAAGTCCTTGAAGAAGAAAACAACAATCAGTCCAAAATGCCGTACTGGTCAGCAGAGGAAACATTGAACAAGGTACCACCTCACTCAGCATCCTGGATTCGCGCGATCTTGATGAGAATCCGCAGTGTCTTATACGACAATTGACCGGGTGGCCGTTTTCGACAAACGCATTTTCGACAAACGCATTTTCGACAAACGCATTTTCGACTCACGCATTTTCGACAAACGCGTTGTCGACTCACGCGTTGTCGACTTGCAAGGTCCGCTGGCGGCTGATCGCGAATCAGTCAAATGCTGACATGCGTGGGCGTCCACGACTGGCTTAATGTCGGCTACTCAGTCGCCCCCATA
>JBLHLE010000096.1:0-11745 GCA_047620805.1 Pirellulaceae bacterium | reverse complement strand
TGGAATTTCGGAGCTGCATCTCGAGGTGAAGCAGCGTTTCAGCTTCCTCGCGATGAGCAAATCGCGGCAACATTGACGAGCGTCGGCTATCAAAAGTTGGCAGTGCGAATGGAGCCGCCAGCGATTCGCAAGACAATAGGTCCCCTGCAGATTGACTTGTCCGCGATCGCCAAAGGTTACGCCGTGGACGTGTTAGCCGATCTGTTGGAGACGCATGCCAGTAAAGCGTTCATGGTGGAAATCGGTGGCGAGGTCCGAGTGCGTGGTAGCCGTCCGGGCGGGGAAGGGTGGCGGATCGGGGTCGAATCGCCGGATCCGCAAGCTCGTAAGTTAGAATTGATAGTGCCGCTACACGATCAAGCGATGGCAACGTCTGGCGACTATCGCAATTTTTATCGGTACGACGGCAAGCTGTATTCGCATACCATCGACCCCAAGAGCGGACGGCCCGTCGATCATACTCTTACATCCTGTTCCGTGCTCAGTCCCGATTGTGCGACAGCGGATGCGATCGCGACCACAATGTTGGTCTTGGGGCCCGTCGCTGGCAAACAATGGGCGGA
This sequence comes from Pirellulaceae bacterium, assembly GCA_047620805.1. Classification (GTDB taxonomy): domain Bacteria; phylum Planctomycetota; class Planctomycetia; order Pirellulales; family Pirellulaceae; genus JBLHLE01. The sequence goes on along the minus strand of JBLHLE010000096.1, from coordinate 11,182 downwards.
AGAGCACGGCGTTGCCGTACTCATGTTCGTTCGCGACGGAGACGGGATCACTCGCAGTCAAACGTCGCAGTTTCCCGCAATCGTTTCAACAGTAAACGACGACGCTCCCGGTTTCCCGGCACTGGTTCTGGTCAGTATTGTAGTGTTCGCCGTAGCCCTGGCAGGGATGGCAATTGGCGTGATCGTCAAGAACAAGGCACTGACTGGAAGTTGCGGCGGACTGGCTGGCATGAAAGACGAAACGGGCAAGACTGTTTGTCAACTTTGCGCGCGTCCCGCGGCGGATTGCGATGGCGATCCCGACAAAGATGGCCCAGGCAAAGAACAAAACAAAAAAGAAGGCCATGGAGACGGCGAGTGTGAAGAGCGGGAAACCGTGAATGAGTACTGATGTTCGCCAGTTGCGTTCGCCTCTTTTTCCGCCACTCATCCCGCTCGAATTCAATTGCAGTTTGCAACGGCACCTCGTATGTTCAATAATCTCATATGTCCAATAATACGGATCGATTGAGTTGGTTTAGAAATTGAGTTGGTTTAGAAATTGAATCCAGGAGTGAGCGATGCGAGCGTTAGCCATATGTGTATTGGGTTCGGCATTGTCGATGTGTTTCGTCGCCGACGGACTGGGCGACGATTCGGCACTCGATCTTTTCAAAAAACGGATCACTCCGATTCTTAATTCGCCAAACCCTTCGAGTTGTTCGGAGTGTCATCTGAGTGGCGTGGACTTGAAGGATTACATCGGTAAGACACAGGTCGACACGTTCGCGTCCTTGCGGAGTGCAGGATTGATTGATGTGGAGCGGCCCGACGATTCGAAGTTGTTGGCGTTGATCAAACGAGAACCGGAGAAGGCGTCACCCGTGAGTCGAAAAGCGCGAGAGGAAGAATACACCGCATTTCGAGCCTGGATTCGCGCCGCCGTGAAGGATCCAGAACTCGCTCAAGCCAAGACGGAGAGCGATCAATTGGGTCCCAGTGTTCCGGTCGAGGTGATTCGTCACAGTCGTCAGTCCCGCGTTGTCAGTTCTTTTGTCGAAAATATTTGGTCGGAAATGGGACGTTGTGTGAGTTGTCATTCACCGGAACTCAATCGCAACAAGATCGGTCGCAATGGGCTCACTAAGGAAGATGTAGACGCAATTTCTTGGGTCGTGCCGCGCAATCCTGCAGCGACAATTGAGAAGCTGGTTGAGACGGGAAATATCGATACCGATGCTCCCCAGGAGAGTCTGGTTCTCACCAAGCCTGTTGGGCTTGAAGAACACGGCGGCGGACCGAAGTTTGCCGTGGGCAGTCGCACGGACAAGAACTTCCGACGTTTTCTCATCGACTACGCTGCGGTGGTCAACGGTGAATACAAGGATGCCGAGCAGTTACCTGAAGCTGCACCAATCATTCTCCAACCGACGCGGCAGCATCTGCGAATTACAAACTTGCCGGCCGGGCTAAAGGATAACTTGCTGCGAGTTGATCTGTATCGTTGGAACGGAGAAGGCTGGTCGGAGTCACCTTGGGCGACCGCGGACAACGCTATTGCGGGAAAGCGACAAATCTGGCAGTCAATGATTTCTGCATCGGCACCTCGTGGATCGGATCGCGCCAAACAGCTTAAGCCGGAAGAGCCAATTCCGGGCGGTCGATATCTGATGAAGATTTACATCGACCGCAAGAATCTCGCCAAGAAGCAGCGAGATTTCGAGTTTGCGGACGCCGACTTATTTGGCGAAGTTGAAGTCAATGGAACATGGGCACAGGGCTGGCGCGAACCCAAAATCGTTAAGGCTCCCCGGCGTGACTGAGTCGTCGATCGTCAACATATTCCGTTCGGAAAGTGACACCTCTCAAGAGGTGCTCGAAGAGCTTCTCGCGGGTAAGAAATTTCGTGTCGAGCGGATTGTCTCCACAGGACAGACAACACCTGCGGGCGAGTGGTACGATCAGGCGGATCACGAGTGGGTCGTTCTATTGACAGGGGCCGCCAAACTTCAAATCGAAGGTCGCCAAGATCGGATAAAGTTGTTGCCAGGTGACGCGATTGATCTGCCCGCGCACTGTCGTCATCGAATCGAATGGACGGACCCGAGTTGTCAAACAGTCTGGCTCGCCATTCATTACACCGATTGACGCATAGTCGCCTTTCACTCCGTGAAATTGCGTTCTTCCTACGCGAGTTACCTCCCCCACTCATATCGTTTCTAGACAGTCGATTTATCGGCGGTCTCAAATGAACTGTAGAGGGTGACGGGCCACGCTATTGGCTGCCGCCTGAGTTGGTCTGACAGCGAAGCGGATTTGGCGGCATTCACGTGTAGGGGGACCAGATCGAGCACAGCTCTCGAGCCATTGAGATCCAAAAAAGCTAGTCATTCTTCCACTAATCTGTTTATCGAATTGTCTACCATCTTGCTGTACAATAGAGGATTCACTCCTGCTCCCTTTCGAGCAATTATCCTACCCATAAAGACACGCAGAGGAGAATCTAATGAAACGAGTAAGTTGGACTGTTATTGCTTTGTTGCTGACCTTTACGCTGACAGCTGTTGCTAATGCAGACGAAGGTTGGGTTTCGTTGTTTGATGGCAAGGAAATCAAAGGCTGGACTCAACGAAACGGCACAGCAAAATACACTGTCAAAGACGGCACCATTCATGGCGAAACCAACGAAGGTAGTCCCAACTCCTTCTTGTGTAGTGATAAAGTTTACGGCGATTTTGAACTCGAATTCGAAGTGAAGGTTCACGACAAGTTGAACTCCGGTGTTCAGATTCGTTCGCAAACGCAAGATGATAAGCCTGAAAACCGAGTAAACGGTCCTCAGGTTGAAATCGAAGCGGGACCTGCCGAAGCAGGTTACGTTTATGGCGAAGCAACTGGCCGCGGTTGGTTGACTCCCAAAGAGCGACTCAAGCCACATAGTCATTTCAAGAACGGCGAGTGGAACAAGTTTCGAGTTGTCGCCAAAGGACCTCGCATTCAGACTTGGATCAATGGTGAAATGATCGAAGATTTGACGGACGAAGCGATTTACAAAACTCACTCCAAAGGTTTCATCGGCCTTCAAGTTCACGGTATCGGCAAGAATGCTGGTCCGTTTGACGTAGCCTGGAAAAACATTCGCATTAAAGTTCTCGACTAGTCGAGCGGTTGAGCGACTGAGCAAGTTAAAGCGATGAGCAAGTTAAAGCGATGGGAAAATTATTTGCCCATCGCATTTTTTACACTGACGATTCTGCAACCAACGACAGTGCTTCGCCTTCCAAGGACTCCACCATGACTCGATATACTACACTTTACCCTGCCGTCCTCATTGCGGTGTTTGCAGCGTTCGCTCAAGCCGCACCACCCGCACCTCCCAACATCGTATACATCATGGCGGACGACCTCGGTTACGGCGATCTGAGTTGCTATGGGCAGAAGCATTTTGCGACTCCGAGTATCGATCGCCTGGCAGCCGAAGGAATGAAATTCTCTCAACACTACTCGGGCAGCACGGTCTGTGCCCCGACACGCTGCAGTCTGATGACCGGATATCACACCGGCCACTGCTTCGTTCGCGGAAATCGGGAACATCAACCCATTGGGCAAGAGCCGATTCCAGCCGACACGCTGACGATTGCCAAAGTTTGCCAGCAGGCCGGATACAAAACGGGCATGTTTGGCAAATGGGGATTGGGTTATCCAGGATCGGAAGGTGACCCGACGAAGCAAGGGTTCGACGAGTTCTTTGGCTACAATTGCCAACGTAATGCTCACACGTACTATCCGAAGTGGCTTTATCACAACGAAAAACAAATCAAGCTGGACGGCGAAACCTACTCGGAAGATTTGATTACGGAACACGCGCTGAAGTTTATTCGCGACAACCACGATCGTCCGTTCTTCTGTTACTTGCCGGTGACGATTCCCCACGCGGCAATGCACGTTCCCGCCGCCTATTCGGAGCCCTTCCGCAAACAGTTTCCTCAATTCGAGAACACAATTGGGAAGTACGCCGGGACGGAGGTGCGAAATCCGGTCGCTGCATTTGCCGGTATGTGTACGAAAATGGATGAAGGCGTTGGTCGAGTCATGTCGCTTCTCAAAGAGCTTAACATCGACAACAACACATTGGTCATTTTTACCAGTGACAACGGTCCTCATATGGAAGGTGGTCACAAACCAGACTTTTTCGACAGCAATGGTCCACTGAATGGACACAAGCGTTCACTGACCGAAGGTGGGATTCGCGCACCGATGCTAGCGCGTTGGCCTGGCAAAATCGAAGCTGGTAGTAAAAGCGATCATGTCTCTGCCCATTGGGACGTCTTCGCAACTATTTGTGAACTCATCGGTGCCAAAGCTCCGGCTGATACCGACGGTATTAGTTTCGTTCCAACGCTGACCGGCGGAGAGCAGAAACAGCACGAGTATCTGTATTGGGAGTTTCACGAGCAGCGGGGTAAGCGAGCAGTTCGCAAGGGCGATTGGAAAGCCGTTCAGCGAAATGTTGGCAAAAATCCAGACGGCCCGATTCTGCTGTTCAATCTCAAAGATGACCTTGGCGAAACAACCGACCTAGCGGACAAGCACCCGCAGATCGTCGCTGAGATGAAAAGGATCATGAAAGAGGCTCATGTCGACTCGGCTGTTTTCAACTACGGTCGGAAGTAGGCTTTTTTAATTCGTGTCGAGATTGGTTTCGCGTCTGCAGGGGAACTGCGGTTGCTTCGTTTCGTTAGTCCGCTTTGTGGGTAAGTTCGTTTTTCCTTAGAATTATGGCGGTTCAATTCGATGAGAACACGCAGGTCTGTAGTCGTTTCTTTCGCCACAGCGATTGTCGTTTCTTTAACCACAGCCATTGCATTGGCGATTGCGGGAGGCGGCCAGATCGCTGCGGCTGCCAATCCAAACATTATTCTGATCATGGTCGACGATATGGGATACGGCGATCCCGGTTGCTACAATCCGCAGTCGAAGATCCAGACTCCCAACATCGATCGACTGGCTAAAGAAGGAATGCGTTTCACCGATGCTCACGCCGCGGCGTCAGTTTGCGTACCGTCGCGATACGCTCTGCTTACCGGTCGCTACCCCTTTCGTCGCAAGATCAACGAACGTTCTGAAGCCGTCATCGAAGCGGAGCGACTGACGTTACCGAAGATGCTCAAGGAAGTCGGCTACGATACCGCAATGGTCGGCAAATGGCATTTGGGTTTTGACGATGGGGACGGCTATAAGCGACACAAGAATCTGCAGGGTGGGCCCATCGATCGAGGCTTCGACTCTTACTTTGGTATTCACTCGTCGCTGGACTTTGAACCGTACTATTACGTTCGAGATCGCGATGCGGTGCAACTGCCCACCGGAATGGTCGGACCCAGTTCGTCCGCGGGGTGGACGCCGATTCAAGGTGCGTTTTGGCGTGGCGGTCGCTGTGCTCCCGACTTCAAACACAATGAGGTGACACCGCAGATCACCAGTGAAGCAGTAAACTACATCGACAACTTGGCCAAGGTGAACAAGGCGAAACGGAATACTCCGTTTTTCCTTTACGTCGCGTTTCCCTCGCCGCACACTCCATGGTTGCCATTGGATAAGTTCAATGGAAAGAGTGGGGCGGGCATGTACGGCGATTTTGTCATGCAGGTCGACCATTCGATTGGACAAATTCTCAATGCTCTCGACCGTATCAACCTGACCGAAAACACACTCGTGCTGTTCATGAGTGACAATGGTCCGGTCTGGTACGACAAGGATAAAGTGAAGTTCGGCCATTCCGCGACTGGTTCGCTGCGGGGCATGAAGGGTGACGCCTGGGAAGCGGGCCATCGTTTGCCGTTCATCGCTCGTTGGCCAGCTGAAATCGCGGCGGGTAAAGTTAGCGATTCGCTGCTTTGTTACACGGATGTCATTTCGACCTGTGCCGCAATTGTTGACTACAAATTGCCAAGAACCGCGGGCGAGGATAGTTTTAATCAGTTGCCGGTATTGAAGGGTGCGGAGATAGAGAAGCCCGTTCGGACGACGTACATGTGGGGGCGACGAGGACACAAAGTGATGCGCGTCGGCAATCTGAAGTTAATCACGCAGTTGGGCTCCGGTGGGTTCTCGAAATCGCCAAAAAACCCTCAGAAGAATGATGGTTCGCGTGGCCAGCTTTACGACTTGAGAAAAGACCTTGGGGAACAGACTAATCTCTGGCTCGAACAACCAGAACTTGTCGAGAAGTTGACCAAAATGATGAATGAAAACAACGCAGCAGGTCGGTCCGTTCACTAGTGATACCGTTGATTGCGAAGCTCCGCTAATTTCAGAGAGATATTTCCAAGATAATTTGATAATGGCGAATAGGTTTCGGCAGCGGGACGCGGGCCTGCTAGTAATCGGGAAGTAGCAAGATGTCACAATGGCTTTCTGGTGCGTCTATGTGGAATTCGTTTGATTCGCGACGGCGCTAGTGCTGCGGCGCCGAACTAGTCCCGTCGGGGGCATCCTCAGGTCAAACCAGTGGATTCGCCTTTTTCATCGAAGTCTTAATTTTCGCCAGAAATTGCTGCTGCAATTCTTCAGCGTCGTTCGCGTCGAAATAGTGAGGGTCCGTCGTCAAAGAAATCGAAAGGCTTCCGCGGAATGTGGAGACGGCGAATACCGCACGCGTGCCGGGCCTCACCGGCGGAATGAACGTGAAGCTCTTGACCGTCAGCTCATTCGCTAGTGATTCCAGTTGCGGGCAGACGTTCGAGATGTCGCCCAGATTGCTAAGTACTGTCGTCGATATACACGGATTGCGGAGCACTAGCTGCATGCCGCCGGAGATTTTTCGGACGAGGTCTAATGCGTAAAGTAAATGCGTACCAAGTTGATCGCGTTTTATCGCCGTCGTTTCCCGATGAATTCCGCGGAGAAGCTCTTCTGGGTTTTGGCACTCTTTGGCAGTCCGCGTAACGAAACAATAGCTGAGTACGTTGGCACAGATATTGGTTTTTAGAGGGGGACGCATGTTCACTGGTATAGTGATTCGCAGGCGAGTCTCTTTGTGCGCCTGGCGTTGTTGATTCCACTGCTGCATCGTACAGAAAAGGTCTCGTAACAATAAGTCGTTGACCGACACACCCTCGATTCTGGCGAGTCCCTTGAGTATTTCGACTTCGTTTTGGTTGAAGGTGTCGGTGAGAATGTCGCCGAAGGGTTTGGTGTGGAGTCGTTGTTCTGTTGCGATCGGTTGACTGGTCGCAATCAGGGGCGATGGCGGATTTGCGATAACGCGTAGCGTTTCGCGAGCGAGATCGGTGATGCGATTCTGCGATTCTTCCTGCTTTCGCTTGGGGAGCAGTCTACCTCGCTGTTTTAGGAGAGAAATCAAATCGTCATTACCTAGCGCATCAGCATCATTACCTAGCGCATCAGCATCATTACCTAGCGCATCAGCATCATTACTCTGGGGTGATTTGCGATACATGTCGAGCACAATGGTTAAGAATTCCACCGCTCCGATGGCATCGACGCACCCGTGGTGAGCGAGCAATAGTAGTTGAGTTGATTCACTAGAAGTGTGTAAGTGGATGCGGATACCGGATTCGCGTGTCAGATCGATAGGTTGGGGAGCGTCAAAGTCGATAACTTCGTTGTGCCATCGAATGCCGATGTTGCCGGGCCCTGAATAAATCCACTGAAAGCTCGAACAGCCGATCGGTTCAATTACCGCTTGAAGCAAGGGCTGCAGAGCTTCACCGCCCCGAACTGCGGCATGAAATCGCGATCGGTCAATCGGCCCCTCGAGTGTGACGCACACGCGAAAACTCATTGGGTATCCGTCCCGTTCATCGGCAAGCATGTATTGCTCGAACGGAGTCGTAGAGAGTGGAAATAGGTCGGAAATTGGCATCGGTAGAACACAGTGGGGTGCACGTAGCGGCGGGGAATCCTCTACTATATCCCTGCACGACCAATTTTTCCAAGGACTGGGGAGCCAATAAATCGCTTGTTTACTTGCTTTGGTATAGTACCCTCCTCTAAACTGATACGTTCGTATCGGACCGATTTTGTAGGTCCGGAGAGTAATATTGATGCAATCAACACTTGATGAGGATGACTATGAAACGACTATATATTGCATTGGTGTGCGGGGCGGTTTTGGTTGCCAGCGCCGTTCAACCCGCCGCCGCATTGCCCCCCTTCAAAGGAGAATTTCAAAAGAAGTACGTCGATTCCAGTGAAAGCGAAGCTTTCAAGGCCGCTTTCAAGTCGGCTAGTTGTTACACGTGCCACGTAAAAGGCACCAAAGACAAGAAACAGCTGAACGAATACGGTCACGAACTTCACGAAGCGCTTGAGGAAAGTGGCGAAAAGCCCAAGGAGCTACTCAAGAGCGATAAGGCGAAGTTGCTCGAGTTGCTCGGAAAAGCGTTCGACTCCGTCGCTAATAAGAAGTCCAAAGAAGGACCAACCTTCGGCGAACTGATCGGAAAAGGCAAACTGCCCGCCTTCAAAGAGATCAAAGAGATCAAAAAGTAAGGTTTACAGGAAGACCTGTTGGCCTCAGCAACGAGTTAACACGTATTGAGAAAGAAGGACGCGAGTATCGACTCGCGTCCTTTTTTTGCAGTCTCGTTTCAGATCAGAACTCAGCATACATTACTATACTCTCTATTCTTGTTCTTTAATCCCGCTCTCACTTCTCCTCCCGCTTATCGCTTGATTCTTTCTCCGCCATTACGGAAAATCAGACGGTCTGTTAACCACCTAGGGCGAGGTGCCGCAAGGTTGCGATCGTTGCTTATCGTTCTGCTCGTACAACTCTATGCAGTCAATAAATTCGCGGCGACCATTGCAACGCGTATTCGCTCAACTTGCTCTGGTTCGCATTCAGGTGCGGGCTTTCGTGGTCCACCGGCCGTGAATCCAAGCATGTTCAGTGCTGCCTTGAGTCCCGCGGCTCCCCGGGAAAGAATCTGCCAGTCCATTTCGAGAATACAGCGGTGGATCGCTTGAGCTTCGAGCCAGTTTCCGGCAGTTGCTAATGTGAGGATGTCGTGGCACTGTTGTGGCGCGACGTTACCCAGCATCATACAGGCGCTGTTCGCGCCAAATGCGATTCCCGGCAAGATGATACTGGCATTGCCCATCATGAATTTCTTCTCGTCGGGGACGCGCGTTCTTACACGTGCCTCGAAACGTAGATCGGACGACGCGATGTAACCGTACACGTTGTCCATCGAAACAAGATCGCCCAGCACTTCGGCTGAAGCACCGATGGCGGTGGGAATGCTAAGAAACGTACCGGGAGCCATCTGGTGAATGATAATTACTGGCGCGGGTGCGCGGGTAATAACTTCCTGGAAGTAACCGGCGGCGTTTGCGTGATTGCGTGGCACGCGGACTCGGATCATCTCCGCGCCAGCTTCGACTAAGTTCTCCGCAAGTCGTAACGACTCGCCCACAGACGGATTATCGACTCCGCCAACGATCAGTTTTTGGTTTCCGCCGACGGCCTTAACTGTCCGCACGATCGCAAGTCGTTCCTGTTCTGATAAGAATGTTTCTTCCCCGTTTTCGGAATTCAGAACGAATCCGGTGAGTGGCGAGTCGATCCATTTTTCGACATTTCGTTCGATCGCTGGCAGGTCAATCTTGTCGTCGTCCGTAAAAGGCGTAGGACTGGGGGCGATTACGACTGGGTCGGCATACGAAGCCATATCTTGGTTTCCTGAAAAGTTTTGCGTGCTAAGAAATATTGTGTGCCCGGAATGTGTGCCCGGAATGCGCGGCACGCCTTGTTTGGTCCGTGTTTCACCAGATTCTGTGACTGTAACTGATCCAATAACGTAGTCTGCCATTTCTTGAATCACAATGGCGACCAAGTTTTCTGTTCGCCGTATCGATTTTCTTACACTCGGCACTTTCATACCGTAAAATCAAGGCAACAATTCCGTAGCAACTCATACCATTACCATGGCTCGTGCCCCTTCTCCCGCCGCTATCGATGCCGTTCTCCATGCGAAAGGTTGGTATCAATGAACCGCCGTCATTTCCTGACTACATCTTCAACGTCGCTTCTTGCCAGCAGTTTTCTTTCTACTCGTTTACTCGCGACACGATTGCGGGCGGACGACAACGATGTCACCATTCACGACACTCGAATCATCAGTAAGCAGCCACAAAAGTATCACGGTTGGCCCACTCTCGCGCGACGTTCGAACGGAGAATTGGTAGTGGTCTGTTCGGGTGGCCGCGTAGCTCATGTCTGTCCGTATGGCCAAGTTGAGATAATCAGATCGAAAGATGATGGCAAGACGTGGACGTGGCCCCGCGTTCTGTTGGACGGACCGATCGACGATCGCGATGCCGGCGTTTTGGAGACCGCGAAGGGAAGTTTGTTAGTGACGACGTTTACGTCGAATGCTTACGAATCGGGACTCGCTAAGAACGAAGAGTGGAAGTCGCTCCACGAACGCATTCCCGCTGAGGCCAGAAGAACAGAACTTGGCACCTGGATGATCCGCTCCACCGACGGCGGAGTTTCCTGGTCGGCTCGATACGATTCGAAACTAAATAGCCCTCACGGTCCCGTGCAATTGAAAGACGGGCGTCTGTTGTACGCCGGGAAAAATTTGTGGCGGGATGAAGTGCGCGTCGGCGTTTGCCATTCCACTGACGATGGTCAGTCCTGGGAGTGGTTAGCTGACATCCCCACTCGCGAAGGCGATTTGCTAAAAAACTATCACGAGCTACATGCGATCGAGGCAGCCGACGGTACCATCGTCGTCCATATACGAAATCACAATTCAAACAATAGCGGCGAAACTTTGCAGACGGAATCCAAGGACGGTGGCAAGACGTGGAACCAACCGCATCCCATCGGAGTGTGGGGCTTGCCGTCACATCTCTTGAGACTCAGCGACGATCGCTTATTGATGAGTTATGGCCATCGTCGAAAGCCTTTTGGCAACCAAGCTCGAGTCAGTTCCGATAATGGTGCGACTTGGTCGAGTCCCTACTCAATTTCCAAAGACGGACTTGGGGGCGATCTAGGTTACCCGTCGACGGTTCAGCTTGCAGATGGTTCGCTGATAACTGTCTGGTACGAGCGGATGAGCCAAGGTCCGATGGCGGTTCTGCGACTCGCCCACTGGTCGTTGCCCAAGTAGAATTGACTCCAGCTAAAATTGACTCCAGCTAGAATTGACCCAATACGAATTAC
>JBLHLE010000095.1:0-11762 GCA_047620805.1 Pirellulaceae bacterium | reverse complement strand
CGGGCGATGAGTGTACTCGATGTCCCGAGCGAAATTCTTTCCCGCGATACCAATGACCCTGGCGACGTTGGGATGTGGGGCAATATGATACGAATTGTGCGTACCGATTACTTGGATTTGGTTGAGACGCAAATCATCAGCGGAAACCGATAGAGCCCAGCCAACTGAAATCGAACCAACTGAAATCAGAGCAATTAGAAAACTTCGCACGTGATATTGAACCACTGCCTACTTCTCCATCAATTCCAGACTTGCAATCGTGCAATTGTCGCCGATGCGCAGCCAACAGTCCAGTTTAGGATCGAGAGATGCAGGTTTCCCCACGGGCTCGCTAGGCTGCTTTTTGAGCAGACTGGGCCGCTTTGCGGATGTAGTACGAGTCCTTCGAGCGATCGGTGCAGCGCTGCAGCTCTTCTGACTTGTTGCCAAAGTACTCGTTAATCGCCATCGCACCGCCAGGCCAAACGTCGGTACACGCCTCGTCAAATACGATAACTCCACCCGGCACTAGCCGATCGTACACGACTTCCAGACATTCCATATAGGACTGGTAAATGTCGACATCCAAATGCACGAAACAGAACTTGTGATCGTGGAATCGAGGTAGTGTGTCCGAAAAGAATCCCGGTACCGCCTCACCATTGATCTCAAAGACGTCGAAGAACCGCTGCAAACGGTTCGGCGTGTCGGCACAGTAACGGAATTTCTTCTTCACGTGATCTAGCTTGCGGCCCGGTCCCATGTCCCGCTCGTCAATCTTGTCTTGCGGGAACCCCTCGAAACTGTCCAGGCCGTACAGATGCTTGTTGGGAGCCTTTTCTTTTAGCGTCCGCCCGATCCTCAGCAGAGATCCGCCGCGGTATACGCCGCACTCCATCACATCGCCATCCAACGACAATGTCGATTCGAGCAACTCAACTAGCGAATGTTGTTCACAGACTTTCCCCAATCCGTCCCAGATTCGCTTCCTGCCACCCGCGGATTTCAAACGAAGATCGAAAACGAAATCGCGAAACCAACGCTTCAATTCAAAGTGAGTAGTCGGAAACCATTTTTTCTGGCTCATCAACGAGTCCTTTACTGCTGACCAATGCGTGAAGATGTAGCAATATGCAGCGAGAACGGTAACAGCTTCAGCAAATGGCCACAAGACGAACTGCTCGTCGATTTCACCCGCAATCCGCAGTGAAAAACACGCCTGCAACGACGACGAACCGCCTAACTCGGATCCGCAATCGAGCGATGCCATTCCTTCTTAGTCGATCCAGACACGAACTCGATGAAAATCCCCCTCTGCACGTCGTAACGATACGCATCGGAAAACGTCGTACCCTTGCGACTCCCCGTCGTAAAGGTCATCGAAAAAGCCAAGAATCGCTTGCCTGCTATCCTTGCTAGCACCAGCTTTGTCACGTGCTCGCGGAAAACTTTTCCGTCGGGCCCATGCCACTTAACCGTTGAGCCATTTCCTTCGATGACTTTTACCATGCGATACTCGGGGCCATCCCACTCCCACGTCCCTTGTATCTCGTCGAGGTCATTTGCTAGCTGTCGAGTCAGAGCATCGCCGTGGTCGGGTCGCACGATTTCGTGGTCGGGTCGCACGATTTCGTGGTCGGGTCGCACGATTTCGTGGTCGGGGTTAACGATGGCACGAGGTGTGGCGTTTCCGCTCAGGCTGCGGCCAATGTATAGTCCGATGAAGAGTGAAATGACGGCGCCGATTACAGCGATTGCGGCTAACTTGAAATTGGAGGAGGCGACTTCCCGCGGCGCGATGGCAGTGTATCCTGGCGGCAACTGCACGACACTCGCCAGCAATTCGCGAACGTACGACTCCCGTTCGGGGTCCTGCACCATTCTCAACACTTCTTCGCGACGGTTTCTCCACTCGTCGTGATTGCTGGTGATGATCGCTACTTTGAGATCGTCCAATTGGTTTAGATGTGAGTCATGAGCCACGATGCATCTTTTCTTTCTTTTCGGAGTGCCTGCCCTTTGCAGTTACGCGGTGAATGGAGAGGCAAAGTCGCCGAAAGTGATTTCGCTGAAAACATCAGTCTGATTTCAACTGTCTTCTGATTTCAACTTTGCGGTGACGTGCGGAATGTGCAAATCCAATACATCCAACAGATTTGGCGCCCCTTGACCTGAACCTGCCCAGTGCCTGGCGATTGCCTAGCCTACTCCATCTACGAGTAACCAATAATTAGACATATTTTAGAGGATCTAAACAAAAGGGAACAGGTTCAATGGCGAGATTTCTCATTGGTTGGGAATTGGGCAGCAATCTAGGTCACGTTACGGTGCAACGTCCGATCGTCACTCGTCTGCTGGAACAGGGACACGATGTTGTGATGGCGGTCTCCAATCGCGCACAAGTCAGTAACTTCATGCAGCAGCAAGGACTTCCCATCATTCGTTGCCCGCGTGGCAGGTCGAGCAAAAGAGAGGGAAGCTGTTGCACATTTCCGCAAGCGATCCTTCACAGCGGTTACAAGACGGTCGAATCCATCAAACAGCTCGTCGACGAGTGGTTCTCAATATTCGCACTAGCGAGCCCGGACGTTTGCATATTTGATTACTCACCAAGTGGGTTAGTCGCCGCACACGTCGCCGGAATCCCAAGCTCAACTTTAGGTAATGGCTTTTGTTCTCCGCCACCTAGTTGTGATTTCCCCATCTGGAGGCGTAGTCGAAACCGCGATCCAGGCGGCGACGAACAGATGCTGCTGAGCCACATCAACACAATCCAACGCGAATTTAAACTCGACGACTACAATCATCTTTCCGACATATTTGATGTCGACGTGGCGGTACTGACGACAATCCCTGAACTCGACCATTTCGCAAATCGCTCAACGGGCAGCTTTACCTACGTCGGCTGCCTGGCGGCTTCGAGCGGCATTCAGCCGGAATGGCCCAGCGGAGATGGCCCGCGAACTTTCGCCTACCTCAAAGATCCCGGCGAGGACCATCGCGAGACTTTCGGAGCAACGCTGCGTCACCTAGCGGATTCGAAATTACCGACCATTGCATTTATCAGCAGTTCAACCGCACGAGTCCAGGCCGAGTACTCGACAGAAACATTCAAGATTTATCGCGCACCGATCGACTTGGGTTACGTCTGCGACAATTGCGATCTCGCCATCATCAATGGCGGACACGGTACAACAGTTCGACTAGCGATCGCTGGAAAACCAATGTTGATTCTCCCCACACAAATGGAACAAGAAGTAACTGCGAATCGAGTGAGCGCGCTCGGATGCGGCTTACAGACGACATGGCGCAACCCAGATATGGTGAAGCAGCACATCGCAAAGCTTAAGAACGAATTCCCACAGTATCGACGATCAGCCCAAGAACTCGCCGACCAGTACTCGAACTGCACGCCCGAAAAACAAGCCAACGCCGCGAGCGAAGTATTCGTTCAGTTGGCGGATCACGCCATCGGAAATGAACTACTGATAACGGTTTAGTTTCTCGCTAGGCCCAATTTAATCACGGCTTGCCGCCGCGGCGGAATTGGAACGCGGCGGCCGAAACAACTTTCCAAGTTGGCGCGCCGCTAATCGCCGCTGCAATTCGATCGACAACCAAACGATACCGCGGAATGTTGCAGCTTCTAATGCTTTCCCTGCAATGGTTGCCAGAGTCCGATGATGTTGTCCTCACTGTCTTTGACTTGGGCGTAGATTCCCATGTCTCCGACTTGGTGGGCCTCCATAAAGATTTTGCCGCCAGCAGCAGCGACATCTTTCATCCGTTGTTCAATCGATTCAACTTCGATGACCAGAACAGGTGACTGACTAGCGCCCTCATCGCTTCGCTGATACATGCCGCCATTGATTCCACCAGATTCTAGCGGTTTCATGGTTTCATCGACGGGTGTAGTAATTGCAAACGAATAAGGAATATCACCCGGGGCTGGCATGATCTGCCAACCGAAAACGGTCTGATAAAACTTGTCGGCTCGTTCTTTTTCGGAGTAAGGAATCTCGAAGTGGCAAACGCGGTCCATAACACTCTCACTAAATGGAAGGGTTTTTAGAATCCGTAACAACAAATCAGCAGCGAAAGCCGCCGGCTAAACACTCGCTCTACAATTGGCCAAAACCATGAATCTGGCCGAAAGCACAACCATACCATTTAACGAATACGCCAGGCGTTTGCAACTACCTGATCTATCTTCCGCAATCATTTGAACTAGAGAGACGAGTTCGAGATCTGTAAAAGAAACGCCGGTGGGAGTCGAACCCACTTCTATCGGGTTGCAGCCGATTGCCTAACCGTCTGGCTCCAGCGTCGTGAATTTAGGGATTGAGCTGCGGTGGCAGGAATCGAACCTGCGTCAGGGCAATTAACAGTCGCCTTCCCGTGCCAACACAGGACCCACCACATCGAGGTGCATTCGACTAGTTGAGTTCGGACATAAAAACCCGGCATCGCAAGTGATGTCGGGTGATCTGACTTTGGTAGGTTGTCAGTTGAGTCACAAACGCAGTGAATGCTGCGAATTCGAATTCGCATTTCGAGTTGCGGTATTACAACCGCAACAGAAGTTCTTCAGCAATTGTGAAAACAGAACAGACATTTTCTTCTCGCCTCGCTTGGACGTTCTCATTGATGGAATGTAGAAAAAGACCGTGCCGCCCACAAAAGGTTCGCCTGATTTCTGTGCTCCGGTACTACTTCTGCTCCTGCTCCAAAACAATTCTCACGCAAAGCCGCCTCTGCCTTCTCCGCGTTTAAGAACAATCGTCCCGACGTACCGCGAATTAGTATTCGGTGCTAAACGCCGACGTCGCAGACGGCCGCCGAGAAGTGGAAAAAGGAAGTAATATTGCGAGATGCGATTAATGCCATGTTCTTCGGCGTCAACGCTATTAGACCTCGAGTGAAAAAGACTTCAGTTTTTGGTTGCGGGCGACGGCTAAGCTAAGGCGCTAAGCTAAGGCGCTAAGCTAAGGCTCTAAGCTAAGGCTCTGCGCGAGAATTCTGTTGAAGTTGAAAGTTACTAAGTGCTACCCAAAGTAGTGAACTATTAGCGTCACCACAACGATATTCAGGACGACTCCCAACCAATATTTGACCTGAAAGGAAATCTTACGAGTCTTATGTCGAAAGCAGCGTTGCCCCACGAATCCTCCCGGCCAGCCCCCGATAATATCCCAGACATGCATGGTCGCTTCCGGAACTCGCGATCTCTCTTTAATCGCGCACCGCTTATCCCACCCATACAACATAAAGGAAACCAAACTCAGACACGGCATGATAACAAACAGGTATGTATACAAACGTTCTCACCTGAACTGGCTTTAAATCGTCGCGACCAAACAGCAACCATTCGCGCAAGCGACGATAGTTTTTTCCAGATTGTTGGAATAAACAACTACAGAAGGTGACTATGGTCGCAGGAAAAGTATCGCGCCACAACACTAGTAAGCTATTCGGCAATTCGCGGAGAGAATGTCTATTTCTAAGGAACCTGTAGCTGTGAAGCAAGCGGATGGAGTCGGCGCGACGCCACTTATTTAGTCGTCCAGAAAGGTTCGGGGGAGTCGCAATTGAAGACCGAGAACAACGAATAGGTATCGACCAGATCCACGACGCACTGGCAACGCACTGAATAGTTTGCTTTCCGGGGGTGGGTTCGCGTATCATAGAAAGCACAGAGGCATTCATGAAAAGCAAGGGTCAGTCAGAATGGGGATCTCCTCCAAACGTCAACGCACAACGTGCGTAATCTTGCTTCTCGCACTTTCTCACTATTCTACCCCGAGTGCGACCGCTCAAGGCAAGCCGACGACGGCGCGAGTTTTCAGTGACACGGCGACTATTGCAACGCGTGAGAAGCCCACCGACAACTGGCGAATTGTCCGTTACGGACAAGAACTTCCTGCCTCTTGTTGGCTACAGACCGATGCCGTGCGAGGAAGTCGAATCGAGCTCCCTCCGGCCAAGCTCGCGCTGGACGCCGTCACTCGATTGCATTTGGACCAAGAGTCGGCAACCATTCGATTGGAGCGAGGCCGCATACTCATCGAGTCGGGTTCCTCACAATGGAACGTCTTGGTCAACCGGCAACGATTACGAATTCCGCTCGGCGCGAAAGTGCAAATAGGTTTTGAGGATGATGTTGTCGTCATCGATGTGGTGGACGGCATATGTCACCTCTGCCAGCAAAACGAAGCCAACGACGCCCAGGAAACCCTGCTCAATACGTCTCGAACAATTACCGTTTCCGCCGCTGGTCGCATCGCGGAGCAGCCCCTTACCCCGGAGCAATCTGCCAGTAACATCGCCTGGGCAACGCCCGCTCCAGCGCAAGGTTTTGGACAACTCCTGATTGAAGACTCGCAATCCGAAACGCCAGTCCGACTAGATCTAGCGCGATACCATGTCAACGTAGTTCTTCGCCAACCTGTTGCACTCGTCCAAATCGACCAGTCGTTCTACAACCCTTACTCGCGCCAGGAAGAGGGAACATTTCTCTTCAATCTTCCCGAAGGCGCGTCTGTTAGTCGTTTCGCAATGTACGTCACGCCGACGAAACTGATCGAAGGCGAGCTGATCGAACGGGAGCGAGCCGACCAGATCTACACCACAATCGTCGCCTCGCAGCGCGACCCCGCGATACTCGAACAGATCGGCGACAACCTCTTTCGGATGCGAGTCTTTCCTGTCTTTGCCCGCGACACGAAACGCATTCTGCTCGACTTTACGATTCCATTGGAATCGGCAAATGGCATGACGCATTTTCGCTTGCCGCTGTTTTCCGACCTCAAACCCGTTTGGGATTTTCGGCTGAACGGAACCATCTACGGCGCTCCAGAGAAAATCTCCACAACGCTCGGCGATTTCACTATGCGCCCAACGGACGGCGATAAGTCCGTTTTCGAATTCAGTCGGCAAATGTATAAACCAACTGAAGACTTTGTCGTATCGTATCCGTCGAAATCTGACGACAAATCGGTCCGCAGTTCTGTGATTCAGTCCGTAGCCACGGACCAACATGCAGCTCAACGCCGAAACTACTTCATGGCCTCGGTACAACCGAAACGGTCCCCGCAAGACATACAGCATAGCCCCCCTGTTTCCCTGGTTGCCCCATCGCAGCAACGCGGAAATCGCTCGAATGTTTGAAGTTACCAAGCAACCTCAAGACGCTCGGCGCAATCACGTCCTGCGCCTGACGCCCGCTGGTATCGATCCCAAACAGGGGACCTATTTGCTCGCGGCGTTTGACAAGAAAAGTGGTTTGATTCGGAGCATGGAATTCTATCTGCATAAGGAACGTATCGCCGAATTCAAGGTCAAGCTGAACGCCAACAACAACTCGCCACACGTGCGTAAGGTCGTTCTCACCTCCGCCGCTGGACAGACGATCCAAACTTGGTCCCTAAAACAACATCTTAAAATCGACGATCTCGCCCACGTCTCCACCAATTCCAGGGGATTGGCAGAACTCGATCTCTACGGCGAAAAAGCGGCGCTGAATCCAATGCTTCGCAGCGCCTTTGCACGCCTTCGCGGGGATGATCAGCTCGCTGCGATGAAGCTGTTAAACGAATTGCACGCCAACCATCCAGACCAACCGCTGTACGCTTTCCTATTGGCATACCTTCAGCAAAGCAACCCGCAGGCCGCTACTCGCGATTCCGCGCTGCTTCTAAAAACCGTCGCTAAAAGCCGAGCACTCGATCTTACTCGAGCGATAACAGCGGAAAATTTCCCGCTTGTCCCGCCAACAACATTGTTAGAAATCGGCGAACTTCAGCCAGTTGAAACTCGAACTTACGGAGATTGGTATCGACTTGCAGGACTTGCCCAAGCGGCGGGAAACTTTGGCAACAGCTCTAAAGAACACGACCCAAAGTATCGCGATGACGCCTTGCGCAAAGCAATGGATTTTGTCACGCGAGCGAAAGGAGAACACGCCTTTATTACCGACGTAACGATACGAAACATCGAGTTGTTGATACAGCGTCGAAATTACACTGCCGCTCAGCGACTTTCCAACGAACTGTCACAACAAAAATGCCCTGTCGAAAAGCTCATTCGTACCGCCACACTGTGGAGCGAGATCGGTGAAACGACCTTTGCTGACACCCTGCTCCTCAACGCCCCCGATCAAGGCGAATCTGCTCAGCAACAGTTTCTCTCGGCGCGAGCCGGTTTTCATTCGGGCCGGGAACGCTGGTCGTTACTTGTCCAGCTCGCCGCGTCACTTCCATCCGACTCATCGCGTCGGCAGCTCCAAATTCAACGAATTACAGCGGAAATGAACCGCCCCGTTCACGCCGCGATTGCTGCAGAACTGGCCGCTTCGACGGGCGATCTCGAAATCAAAAACACGTTGCGATTGCGGCAAGCAGAATTGTTGACCGACCCGCAAGCGAAAGCAGAATTGTGTTGGCAACTTCTAAAGCAAGGAGCCGTTCCATCCAAGCAATTTGCGTGGGCCTGCGAACAGCTGAATGCGGGCATGCAGCCCGAACGAGCTATCGAACAACTCGAGAAAGAGCTGCATCAGCGACGGCTCAACCGTGAGGAACTGCGTCAGCTCGCAAAAGCCTACATCGAAGTAGAACGCCAATTCGACTACCACCGTACTCAACAGCAAGACACGGAGCCCAATCGTCCGGAGCTCAATCGTCCGGTACCGCGCCGGCGGCGGCGAAATGATCCACTTCCCGGAGGCTTCTTCTAACTTGGACTTCAGTTCGGGGGATGTACGCCTGCGACTGACGGTTATACGAAATCACTTCTGACCCCAGCGGGCTTCCCAAATCTTTGCGAGAGTTACCACTTGCTCGGGTCGCTCTTTTGCCAGGTCTATCGTTTCGGTACGATTCTTGGCAAGGTTATAGAGTGCCCACGGCCCTTTGCCTTCGCGAACGATTTTGTAGTCGCCCTTAACGACGGCGTGAGTACCCGCGTGGTTGAAGATGTACGCATGATCGCGGTCAACGGTTTGGCCCCGCAAGATCGGGACCAGCGATTTACTCTCGTGCGGCTCGATTTTCTTGCCGCCGATTTCGCTCGGGTAGCCGCCGCCCGCCAGGTCCAGACACGTGGCCATCATGTCGATAACGTGGCCCCGTTGGGACGTGATGCTGCCAGGCTGTGTCTTCAATCCGGCTGGCCAATGGACGATGGCTGGCGTGCACGAGCCGCCGGCGTGGACGTTCATTTTGTATCGTCGCAGAGGCGTGTTTTGAGCATTCGCCCAATTGTGTCCAACGCTCCCGTAAGTGAGCGGGCCACCCATCGGGACGTCGAACTTATCTCCAACAGCTACGGTCTTGCCTGCTATCTTAGCCTTCGCCAAAATGTTGTTCGCCGTATTCCAACCATTGCCGCCAAGATGTTCGGGACAAGCGCCGTTGTCGTGGAAATAGATAATCAACGTGTTGTCCAGTTGCTCCGTTCGCTTTAAGGCGTCTACCATCCGACCGACCGCTTGATCCATGTGGTCAACCATCGCGGCGTAAATCGCCATATTGCGAATTCGCCACGGCTTGTGATCGATGGAGTCCCACGCTTTGACGCTTCGCTCTGGCGGAGGAAGCGGCCAGCGTTCTTCGTCGATGATCCCCATCTCCAGCATCCGAGCGTATCGCTGGCCGCGCAGTTCCTCCCAGCCGCCAGCATAGCGTTTGAGGTATTTTTGGATCGTCTTTTCGGGAGCGTGCAGTGGCCAATGAGCGGCAGTGAATGCGACGTACTGAAAGAACGGCTGCTCGGATTTGGCGAATCCTTCGATCTGCCGCACTGCTTCAGTCCCGATTTTATCCGTGTAATAATACTCTTCACCGACGGGCTCGATCGGCTCCGTGTTACGCGTCAGCGTGTAAGGATCCCAAAACGAACCGGCTCCGGTCATCGTGCCGTAGAAGTCATCGAATCCACGTTGTATTGGCCCGTCCTTTTTCGGATCCATCCCGAGGTGCCACTTGCCAACCATCCCCGTTTGATAACCAGCCGGCTTCATGAGTTCAGCGATCGTGACTTGAGACGGCGAAAGTGCATTTCTGTAGCGACCGCTGA
Organism: Pirellulaceae bacterium; assembly: GCA_047620805.1. Taxonomy (GTDB): domain Bacteria; phylum Planctomycetota; class Planctomycetia; order Pirellulales; family Pirellulaceae; genus JBLHLE01. The sequence continues at coordinate 1,709 of JBLHLE010000095.1, read as the reverse complement.
GCAATGTCGCTCGAGTCGGCCAACACCGGGCGGTGTTGTAGAACTCGGTAAAACGCAATCCTGCGTGCGCCAACGCATCGAGGTTTGGCGTTTCGATTTCGCCGCCGAAACATCCCAAGTCAGAAAAGCCCATATCGTCGGTCAAGATGATCATGATATTCGGCCGCTCCGCCGCTCTACCAGTATTTGCGCAACAGACAAAGCTCAGCAAACACAACAAACCAACGCGACTGTTCATCAGAATTCTCCACAATGAAATCGTAAGCCGACTATTGTCTTCGATAGTCGGCACCGATTCAATACGCAGATGCATAGTCGCCTTTCGCTCCTCAGCTGACAGTTTTTCTCCATCGGGTATTGGTGACGCATAGTCGCCTTTCGCTCCGCGAAATTGCGTTCTTCCTACGCGGGTGGAACTGGCCAAACAACCTTGCACTTCTAAGACCCCGCCCGCTGGCCCATTTCAGAAAAACCGACGGCACCCTCCCCTTCTCATATCGTTTTTAGGCTGCCGACAAGTCGACGGTCCAAAAACGATATGAGTGGGGAGGTAACTCGTGTACGAAGAACGCGATTTCGCGGAGCGAAAGGCGACTGTGCGTCTGCCAATGTTCTTGGTGTCCTGCTTACGCGCCTTCTACAAACTCGCTGGGATCGAGACCTTGAGCCTTGCACTCATACCAAAGATTACTCAACGCCTGGAAAATCTCTTTCTCGAATCCGCCGCCGTCGTACCGTTCGATAAACACTTGGGCGGCGGCTACTCGCATATCGTTGCCCTGCCGTTTGTGATCCTCCGCATAGTCAACCATTGCTGCCCGAGCGTTAATGATGTAGATGCGGATATTGTCGAGCGAAACGACTGTGCCGGACTTGTTCAAAAACTGCACGGCCAGCTGAGCGTGAACTGCGTCGATCTTTCTGTCCGATCCAATATTGATATCTTGCGGCAGGCGTTGAGTGTCGCTCATCATTGCGACCAAGAATCGCATTGCCGACTCAACCTGCGTGCTCGACGTTCCGCTCTGTACGACTGACCCGTGGAACGTCTTGCTAATTCCGAGATTGCAAAAGTGGGCCGCGTCCATCTTATCGAAACCAGTAGCTGTTTCGTGCAACATACTGCTGTCTTTTTTGTCGTAAGAAGCGTGAGCGTCCTGATCCGAGCGAAAACCCTGATCCGCTTGATGAGTGGCTTTTTCAGAAACCGCACCTGCGTAACCATTGGAAGGAAGTGGCACTCCCAAGGCAACGAGCATTTTCATCCCGAACAGATAGCGAAAGAAGTAAAGACAGCGGTCATAAGCATGCCGACTTAAGACGTCTCCCAGTTCCCCCGACCGCACGTATTGATCTTGTGCAGGAGGAATGATTTCTCGACCACCAGAACTCATCTGCTATTCTCCTCAGTCAACACGCCTCAGTCAACACGCCTCAATCAACACGCCTCAATCAACACGCCTCAATTAAAATACCGCTGCGGCATTATAAACGACGACGCAGTTTATTTCATCCGGTTTGCGCATTACCCAAAACCACTCCGTTTTGTTCGAATCGGCTTGCTACTGTCTATGTGTTCAGTATCATTGGGTACTCCCCTCCAACAAGAGCGCGAACATTAACATGACGAACATGTTGGGCGAGTTAAGAAATCCCTTGAGAGTTTTAAAGTAGTTGAGGATTGCAGCATGTCGAATAAATCGAGGCAT
>JBLHLE010000094.1:0-11772 GCA_047620805.1 Pirellulaceae bacterium | reverse complement strand
AGAGAGAATATCTGGAGGGAATATCTGGAGGGAATATCTGGGGTCAAATCCGGTGAAAAGGAATGTTGTCTATGCTTGCGATTTCAAAGTAGTTTCTCTTGTGCTGCTTGCGATTGATTCTTTCCGCCACCTCCTCTATTGCTTGCACCCGCCAGGCAATAAATCACAACACTGCGGCTGAGACGCTACAATCTCTTTTAACCGAATTTGACCCGACGTCTTCCTCAATCGATTTGCCCTCAAATCTTCCTCAGAGGTGGAAACAACATGAATGCACCTGCTCACGTCGCGGCGAGCTTGTTGATTTGGCGAAACGAACCGGGGTGGGGTGCTGCGACCGCCGTAACTGTGGGCGCGCTGCTGCCCGACGCGCCGATGTTTGCCTTTTACGGTTACCAGAAATTCATCGCAGGACGCAGCGAAAGCGACATCTGGTCAACGCTCTACTTTGATGACCGTTGGCAACTCTTCTTCGACATTTTCAACTCGATCCCGCTGATGCTATTGGTGATCGGAGTCTGCTATTTGTTCGGATTTCGTCTGGGCGTTCTGCTTGGTGCCAGCGTGTTGCTGCACCTTTGCTGCACCTTTGCTGCGACTTCCCTCTACATCACGACGACGCACACCGTCATTTCCTGCCGTTTACCAACTGGAGATTCGCCAGCCCCGTTTCGTACTGGGATCCTAAGCACCACGGCGGCATCTTCATCTGGTTGGAGATGGCTTTCGCGATCGGCGCGTGCGGCTTCACGTTCTGGAAAATCGAGCAATTCTCGATGCGAGTCGTCGCAGCCGGTACGCTCGCCTTGTATTTCGCGGGGATCGTGTTTGCGATCGTAATGTGGTTGCCGCAGTTGGGGAAACGACCATGAGCGCTTCAAGCGGCACAAATCAATGAAGAGTATGCGACAGCCGCCGTCCTGGCGGCACATAGCATCAGGGGATTTCGGGATTGCGTACCGGGCAGTCCCCTTTTGGGGAATCGCATCGTCTGCGTTCACAACTCCCGCACTGAAGAGAATCCTGCGCAATTTGCCTGGTTCAGTTTCTAACGATTGTGCCGGAGGAATTTTCTGTAGTGCCGCGTGGAAAGGTAGGAAAGGTTTGACGGGGCACGATTTGTAGGGCACCTTTGTGATGAAAAACAACGTAGTGTTGTAAATCCGCAACGCGTTGAGTTTTTTCGTCAACGAACAACCTGTCCCCGTTGAGTTCCCCATGATACGGCTCAAATTGGTTCTCCCGACTGCTTTGCTAGTTTTGACTCTTTCGTGGTCGGTTCCTGAATTTGTCGCTGCCGATGAAGACGATCTGGAGCATTCGCCTCCTGTAAGTTTCGAGGAGGACGTCCGTCCAATCTTTGCCGAACGCTGTGTTGGATGTCACGGCGCCTCGCGAAATGAGGGCGAGTTTCGGCTCGATAAACGCGACCACGCGTTCAAGGGGGGCGGACGAGGCGTTGCTATTCGTCCGGGCGATCCAGATTCCAGCTTGCTGGTCCATGCGATCACGGGAAAAGCTGGTGACGAACTCACCATGCCCGCCGAAGGTGAGCTGCTTACAGCTGCTGAGAAAGAAACGGTTACGCAATGGATCGCAGAAGGGGCCATCTGGCCTGACAACTCGAAACCGATTGATGCTGACGCAGTCCACGATCACTGGGCGTTCTATCCGGTTGTGCGGCCGACGATTCCGGTAGTCAAATCGCAAGACTGGCCGCAGAATGCGATCGACTTCTTTGTCCTCGATAAATTGGAATCAGCCGGTGTCAAACCTTCGCCACGTGCAGATAAAACTACACTCATTCGCCGGCTCCACCTGGACCTGATCGGTATTCCTCCCACACCGGACGAAACCGATGCATTTGTCAACGACGCTCGGCCCGAGGCCTACTCGGATGTGGTCGAACGACTATTGGCCTCGCCGCATTACGGCGAACGCTGGGGCCGTCACTGGCTGGACCAAGCGCGCTATGCCGACAGCCACGGCTACGACCGCGATTACGCTCGGCCACACGCTTGGCGGTACCGTCACTGGGTAGTCGATGCGATCAATCAAGACATGCCGTACGACCAGTTTACACGAGACCAGTTGGCCGGCGACTTAATCCCAAACTACACACACGACATCTTGGCGGCCACTGGCTTCCATCGCAACACGTTGCGAAACGTCGAGGCGGGAGCAGATCTCGAGGAAGACCGCGTGAAGCAGACTTTCGATCGAACTGACACCACCGCTCGCGTCTGGATGGGGCTAACGGTCGGCTGTGCCCGTTGCCATTCGCACAAATACGATCCCGTCTCGCAGCAAGAGTACTATCAGCTTTATGCATTCTTCAATAGTCAGTGGGAGAAGGAAGTTCCAGCTCCGTTGATGCAAGATCGAATTGCCTATCAGGCGGCGAAGGAAGCATTTGACGCGAAGCACGCGCCGATTCACGAAGAGCGAGCCAGATTCGAACGCGAGGAGTTGAGGTTTCGCGCGGCGATATGGGCCGAGTCACAAGGTGAACGTCGGTACGCTCAATGGCAGGTATTGACGCCTACCAGTGTCGCAACTAACGAAGCCGATAACCTCGAGATTTTGGATGACGGTTCCGTTCTGGCATCGGGGCCAACGCCTGAGACCACCTATTACACAATCCGGTTCAGCACAGACTTGAAAAACATCACTGCACTGCGAATGGAAGCCCTGCCTCACGAAAGCCTTCCCAAGAACGGGCCGGGCCGCGATCCAAACGGTGAGTTTGTTTTAAACGCCTTAGAAATCGAAATTCAGCCGGGCAGCGGTGGTTACCCGTCCGGCGTTTCGTGGGTCAATCCCGTTGCAACTTACTCCAAGCCTGGCTGGGACATATCCAATGTTCTGAAGCGATTCGTGGCAGGGAATGTAGGCTGGCATATCGGACCGCAAAGCGGAAAAAGACATGTCGCCATCTTTGAGGCAGGTGAACCCTTCGGCTTCGAGGATGGGACCGCCATCACGATTCGGTTGAGGCAATGGGCCGACCAATTGCGAGCAATGGGTCGAGTCCGTTTTTCGGTTACGACCGTTCCCGTTCCCTTTCTTTGCAACGATGTCCAGGGGGAAATTGCCGAGCTCTTGGCTGCGACTGATATCGGTTATGAATTGTCGGAAGAAGAGCAAAGGCGAGTGGATTATTACTACGGCTCGCGCGATCCCGACTGGGTGAAGAAAGATGTCGCACTTTTACAGAGCCTCCGTAGCGCTCCGATAAATCCCGATACCACTCAGTTGACGCAGATTTTGTACGACGGTCCGGAAGCTCGCGAAACGAACGTGATGCTGCGAGGAGACTTTCAACGACTCGGCAAGAAGGTCGAACCAAACACACCTAGTTTTCTACCGCCGTTGCAAGCTGAGAACGAACGCCCCAACCGAATGGACCTCGTCCGCTGGCTCATCCGCCCCGATCATCCATTGACCAGTCGCGTTGCCGTCAATCGCATGTGGCTCAAGTACTTCGGTGCCGCCATTGTTGCCACGGACGACGACTTCGGATTGCGTGGAGATCAGCCGTCGCATCCACGTTTGCTCGACTACTTGGCGACCTACTTTATGGAGAGCGGTTGGAGCCGCAAAGCCGTTCATCGGTTAATCGTTCACTCGGCAACATATCAGCAGTCTTCCAAGTATCGACCCGAACTGTTTCAACAGGATTCATACAACCAGTTTTACGCACGCCAACAACGAATTCGCTTAGACGGCGAGATCATTCGCGATTCGGTTCTACAAGTTGGAGGACTACTGAACACAAAGATTGGTGGTCCGAGTGTGCGACTGGGTCAGCCCACCGGTCGCGAGGAATTGTCGTTCAATCGAGGCGATACTTGGCGAGCACCGGAAGGGGCCGAAAAATATCGGCGTAGCGTTTATGCGTGGGTGCAACGCACGTCTCCCTACCCGATGTTCTCCATCTTCGACGGGGCCGATTCGAACATTAGCTGCACGCGGTCGAGACGTTCAAACACGCCACTTCAATCACTTGTGATGATGAATAATCCTCTCATTGGTGAATGTGCGACTGGATTGAGCGTTAAGTTACGCGAGAAGTTCGGACACGCTAAAACGGACGAGGAAGTCGATGAAGCGCTGATCTATGCCTTCAAGTCATGTGTTTCGAGGTCACCTGGCCAAGAAGAGCTTGAGGATCTACGCCGACTCTATCGAGCTTACTACGACCAACTGTATTCAGACCCGGCGGCTGCACTTGAGATAAGCGGGCGCCATATTTCGGAGCTTGCGTTCCAAAGAGCGGAAATCGTTGATCAAGCCGTTTGGAGTTTGGTCGTCAAAACATTAATGAACCTGGACGAGTTCATTACCAGGGAGTAACCCGATGCAACAGCACCACGAGTCATTTACAGATTCCCGCCGTCAGTTCCTGAATAGCTTTGCCGCCGGAGCCGGTGGTTTGGCGTTGGCGTCTCTGCTTCAGGACGACGGCTTTTTGGAGGCTAGTCGGAAGAGCGATTCGAATCCGCCGTTCCATTTCGCTCCCAAGGCAAAGGCCTGTATTTTTATCTACTTGATCGGTGGACCAAGTCAAATGGACTTGTTTGATCCAAAACCAAAACTGAACGAGATGCATGGCGAGAAATTGCCCGAGTCAATGATGGGAAAGACTCGCTTCGCGTTTATCGAAAAGGACTCCGCGCGTTTGATGGGGTCGCCGAGGAAATTTCAGAAGTACGGGCAATGCGGTATGGACTTCAGCGACTTGTTGCCGAATCTGGGAACATGCGCCGACGATATCTGCATGATCCGTTCGATGCAAACTGACGCCTTCAATCATCATCCCGGCGAGTTGATGATGAACACGGGAGTGCCGCGATTCGGCCATCCCAGCATTGGCTCTTGGCTCAATTACGGATTGGGTAGCGAGGCGTCGAATCTGCCCGGTTACGTGGTTCTCACTGCTGGCACCGGAAGTACAGCGGGGGCCTCCAGTTGGTCGAGCGGATTTCTGCCGTCGAATTACCACGGAGTTCTGTTCCGCAACAAAGGCGAGGCGGTCTATAATTTATCGCCGCCAAAACACCTTACTCCACAGCAACAACGAACTGGATTGTACATGTTGGAGAAGTTGAACCGGCGGCATTACGAAGAAGTGCAGGATCCCGAGATCATCGCGCGAATCAAGAATTATGAGCTCGCCTTCCGAATGCAAAAGTCGGTGCCAAGTCTCGTCGATATCTCGACGGAAACACAGCAGACAATCGACAGTTATGGACTTAATCGGACAGCACCAAACACCGTCGGATGGCAGGGCGGTACGCCCGAGACTTTTCATAACTTCTCGAAGAACTGTCTCTTGGCTCGACGCTTGGTTGAGCGAGGCGTGCGGTTCGTGAATCTCTATCACGCAACGTGGGATCATCACACCGCTATCGATAAACATCTGTCGATGAATTGCCAGCTCGTCGATCAACCGGTGGCAGCACTATTGAAGGATCTCAAACAGCGCGGGTTATTGGACGAGACCTTGGTGGTTTGGGCCAGCGAATTCGGCCGTACACCGCTCGGCGAAAACAAACTAGGAAACGCCAACGTCACCGGCCGAGATCACCACCCTCGAGCGTTTACCATCTGGATGGCGGGGGGTGGAGTTCAAGGCGGGAAAATGTATGGGAAGAGTGACGAGTTGGGCTGGGACGTTGCCGAAAAACCTGTTCACGTTCGCGACTTCCATGCTACTTTGTTGCACCTTTTCGGCTTGGACCAAAACAAACTCACGTATCGCTTCCAAGGTCGAGACGCGCGATTGACCGATACCGGTGGTCACGTAGTTCATGAATTGCTGGCGTAGAGTCGTGGCATCGGCGTGGCGCTACCGGTAAATCTGTTTCGATCGTCAGGGGATGTTCGCGAAGTTTGCTGTATCGGCTTGCGAATCGGGAGATTTTCCGACTATATTGTCGCGGTGCTGCTCAGCAGCCGAGAATAGTTGTTGCGGAGGTTGCCGTCACTCCGGCGCGATGCTGAGGGCATCGTTTCCATTAATTTATCGTGGTAGTTCCCCCATTTTTCAAAAACGAGCGTATTGTGAATCCGTCCATTGGCAAATTGATCAAGCAGCTCAAAAACAAGGACCTCCGAGTTCGACGCGAGGCTATTGTCAAATTGATCGAATGTGGAGCTGCCGGAGAAACTTCGCTAATTGCTGCTTTGAAGCACAAAAGCGGGCGAGTTCGGATTGGTGTGGCCTCGGTGTTGGGCGGCATCGAAGTGGCGGCGGCGATCCCAGCCTTGGCGAAGGCCGTCCGCGACAAAAAGCCGAGAGTTAGACGGGCTGCGATTCGAGCAATTGGGGATATTGGGAGCAACCCCGACAAATCCGTGTCTGTTCTGCTCAAGGCACTGAAAGATGACGTCTGGTCTGTGAGATGCGAGGCCGCCGAAGCACTGGGAAGATTCGGGCCAGCGGCAAAAGTCGCGGTCCCTGCGATGCTCAAGTATTTGGATTCCAAGAAAAATAAACTTCGGTATGCCTGTGCCTGCGGTTTGGCGGAGATCGGTGGCCGAAAAACACGAGGTGCGATTCCTGTTCTGATCGAGATGCTGCGGAGCCAGAACGACGAGAAGGAATGTCTTGCCCTCGAGGCGTTGAGTAGATTCGGGCGGCACGCAAGTGACGCGGTGCCGACTCTCGTAAAGTTGCTCGACACGCCCGATGACGATCTTCGGCTGTCGGTCGTCGAATGCATTTACTGGATCGGACCAGGTGCTAAAGATGCCGTGCCAGCCGTAGCTAGTTTAGTGCAGAAGTTTTCTGAGGAAGATGAATTCTTCGCCTGGCAGGCGCTGGACACGCTCGGCAGGATCGGACGAAAAGCGGCAGCCGCCGTCCCCGTGCTTATCGAGATGTTGGCCGTTGAAGGGTTGAGAGATCACGTCGTCATGGCGCTGGAAAAAATAGGTCCAGCTGCCAGCGAGGCGGTACCTGCGCTTCACGAGTTCCTGAAAAAAGAATTCTCTGCCGTTATCGTTCACGCACTCGGTGAAATCGGCCCCGCTGCGGCGGATTCGCTACCCACTGTGTTGCAGGCTGTCGACCGCGAAATTGGAAGTGACAAAATCACGGCCGCGATCGCCGCGAGCAAAATTGGGGGCCCTGCTGCCTCCTCGGTAATTCCGGTCCTCGCTCAAGCGATCGAGTCTGGGGACGAAGCCGAACGCCGTGCAGTGGTCGCGGCGATAAACAACTTTGCGTACGATGATTCGGTCAAAGAGTTGCTGAAGGCGATTCCTCGCAGTAAAGAATCAGAATGATTCGCGGTTAAGATGACGGCTTAACCTCTAATTCATCGCGAATTCTTTGCAGTGTTCTCGCGCGGTCATGGACCCAATCCTTAGCAATTAGTCGCATGATTTTCCACCCGAAAGCCGCCAGCAGTCGGGGACGCATGACCTCGCGTTCCAACGTATCGGAGTTGTAGTCCTCTTCACTGTCGAGCAATATGCCGAGGCAATAGTTCGCTTCCCGCGGATGTCGGATCGCCAAGTTGCAGCGGAAATGGGACTGACCGACGTTGCGATCAACCGCAATTCCAACTTCCTCGAGTGCCGCAGCGATCTGATCGGCTATTTCATCGTCGATGTGCGAGGGCAAGTTCTTACCGCCCCCGCGAGTTTTGGCGAGTTGCTGTAGCACGACGCCTGCGGAATTACTGTCGCCAATCGAGGCCGCTTCCGCGTATCGCAAATATGCCTTCAGACAGCTTGCGCCGTTGTTATAATCGTTGGTGATGTCTACCGAATGAATTGAACTGACCAAAACCATATGGTGCCGCGCGCGGGTGAACGCAACATTGAGTCGCTTCTCGCCGCCCGATTTGTTAATCGGACCAAAGTTCATCAGCATTTTGCGCTCTTTGTTGTAGCCGTAGCAGACGCTGAGGATGATGATGTCGCGTTCATCACCTTGGATGTTCTCTAAGTTCTTGACGAGGAGCCCTTGGAATTGACCGTCTTCTTCGCGCTCGAGTTCAGCTTCGAACTTGGTGCGGAATTCCGGCTCGGATTCGGCAAGACGTTCTAACGCCTGTTCGATTTCAGCTTGCTGGGCTTCTGAGAACGCGATGATGGCCATGCTCTTGCCGTCGCCGTCGAGCAGATGCGCTCGGACGATATTAGCGATGTAGTCCGCCTCGCCGCGGTTCTTACGTTTCTCGTAAACTCCATGTTTGATGAAGTGAAAACTGACTGGCCGAGCGAGAACCTCTTTCGCATGTACTTGCCCGTCTGCGGGCGCTTCACTCACCAGCGGCTGAAGTTGTTCAAACGGCAGCGACTCGTCCGGCACGGTGAGCAGGCGGCCTTGGTAGAAGGCCCAGTTGGAAAAGCTAATGAGCGTTTCGCTGCGGCTGCGGTAGTGCCAACCAAGTAGCGTCGATGGGAGGTTCTTACTCGCGTGATTAAGAAAGCTGTTGCTCTCCAAATCGTAAGTGACGGTTTCCCCGTCGTGCTTGACGGTCAGTTCCTCGTCCTCCGTTTGTCGCCTAGCGGAAAAGAAATCCGTTGGTGGAAGTTGCATCTCGTCACCCACTACAATCGCTTGCACCGCTCGAAACAACGATGGAATTGATTCCTCGAGTGTAATCTGACTCGCTTCGTCAAAGATCACGACGTCGACGTGGCTGGTGTTGAGTGGCAAGGTGTCGGACACGCTTAACGGACTCATTAGCCAGATGGGCTTAAGATCTTTAACGACCGTGCCCGATTCATTCGCCACCAGGTCGCGGATAGCCTTGTAACGCATCTGTTTACCGAACTCGTGTTCCAGTTCTCGGCGGCCTCGATTGAATAGCTTGCTAAATGCCTCTTGCTCCGCGTTTAGTTCTCCGGCCGCTCGACCGGACAATTGCACGTTATCCAGAAATCGCCGCGCCACTCGATTCTTGATTTCTGTCGCGTTGCTTTTCATCCAGGAAGCATATAGGTCCGCGATTCGATCGACGTGACGGCCGAGTGTAGTAGCAGAGAATTTCGCGAATTCACGATCCTCGCGATTAATCTGGTGAAGTGATTTTTCAGCGCAGGCAGCTTCCAGTTGCTCGATTCGCCAGGGGAGTCTTCGCAACGCGTTTCGCAGTCCGGGGGTAACATCGGACAGCAATGCGAGGCAGTGAATAAAGTCGCCAATGTCGTCCTGGTTACGCTGTATGTCAACTAGCGAGTCGGATAGTTGCTCGATGGTCAGCATTTCATAACCATCGACGACGCCTTCGAACCGCTGTTGCAACGAGTCCAGTTCGTCGGCAATCTTCGCCAGCTTTTCGATAACGGCGATACAATTATCGTCCCCCAACAAACACTGGTGGATTTCCTTTGAAAGGGGTCCTAGTTCGCCGATGTAGTCCCTTAGCCCCTCAGTTTGTTCGATCAGTTGGTCGTAGGTGCCGGGGAAGTAGAATGCATCGCAAAGCTCTCGCTCCGACTCACTGGCCTTTTTCTCCGCAGCGTATTCGTCAGCCAATTCATCCAGAATCTGACTCCAAGCCGGTTGAACTCGATGTTTTTCAAAGTTGTAGGATCGCTTTAAGAGCGAGCGGGTTTTCCACCAACCAGGGGAGAGCCAAAACCAATTGCTGTTTTCCCATGCGGCGGCGCGATGGCGGAGGGTTTCTAGTTCGCGTCGCGGGAGTTTTTCACGCCAGTATTCGTTCTTTACGGTGGCCTCGGCGAATTCAGATCGTCGCTTGTCGAAAGTCGCTTTCCTCTTCGCCAACCTGTCGCTCGCGTCACTTTGAGGATCGACCAATTGGAATTGAGTAGCATGAGAGACACGGCTGATTGTACGGCCATACAAAGCAGCGGCAACGAGTTGTTCCCCGTTTTTATCGGCCAGTTGAGGGATCTTAGTGCCGACAATCAAGTGAAGAATGGCAGCGCAAGTCTGCCGTCCGGATTCAGCTGCCGACGCCACTCGCTGTAGAGGTTGTGGAGTGTTTGTTAGATTCGCACTTAAATACCGTAGCGGGTGTTCTGCCAAGACTCCACTTGATTGAATGTCGTCGAGGTGTGCTTGGAACCGTCGCAGTGATTCGTGGTGTTCGAGCCATTGATTGTAGCTTGGGAGCCACTCCTCGGTGAGCGGATCGAGAGCAGGGAGGAGCGGTCGAATTTGCGCTACGCGATTGAGGAATCGTCGCGTCGGCATGCCAACGCAGGGGAAATTCGACTTCATCGCTTGTTGGAATTTCTGCAGTGGTTTCATTTCCTCTTCAAGTTTTCGCAGCAAACGCTCGCGGTCGGGCTGCTTAGTCGCATCGGGTTGACCGGACTCAAGAAAGCTCTCATATGTCGTTTTGAGGTTCATTACGAACTGTTTTTTGTCGCTTTGAGAGTCGTGTACCAGGCAACAAAGGTCGCCGAGGCCGACTTGCTTGAGACGGGCGTACACAACGTCGATCGCCGCTCGCTTTTCGCAGACGAAGAGAACGCGCTTGCCCCGCGCCACGTAATCGGCAATCAAATTGGTGATCGTTTGCGATTTCCCGGTGCCAGGAGGTCCCTGGATGATATAGCTTGGACCCGATCGCGCCTGAGCGATAGCGGAAGCTTGAGTAGGATCGCAGGGGACGACATCGAACCGCTCCCGGATATCGGGAGCTGTGATTTCTTCGGCGAGCGGGCGCGGCGAGAAGGAGAAAGTGGACTCAAAGGCTGGGTTCGATTCTTGTCGCTCGAGGAGCTCTTCAAAGTCGCGGACCAATGACATGCGTCGATATCGAAAGTTAGCTAGCGAAACGCGGCACAGGTCAAACGTCCAGGCGAACGGATTGGTCGACTGTTGCTGGACTCGATAGAGGATCCGTTGCCGGGTGGCGACTTCCTTGGGAGTGTCGTCGGCGACCATAAAGCGACGTTTCAACCGACCGTCGGATTCGACAATGTCCTCCAAACGCGTCATCGGTGGCCGGATCTTCGCGTCAAATATCTTCAGTCCCATGGGGTGATAATTTGCCGCGTTGTAGCTGTAGTCGAGATTAAGGTATCTCCGCACTCCTCGACCTGAAATCCGAGCCCGTCGGCGGTATTGTTCAACTCGCCGTTTCGCCTTCTCGTGAATCAACTCGATCTGAGGTTTGTCGATTCGCTGCAGCGTTACGCCGGAATTGCTCGACTCGATCTGCTTCCTGAGGTAATCGTAAAAGGCATCGAGGTCCGTTTCGTGCAAGTTGATTGTTTCGGGCAATTCGATGCTATACAACTGCTTGAAGAGGTGACGGACAACGGGGTTTACTTCCGCTTCGGTGTCGAGAATTTCGAGGAAATATTGATCGGTAACACCTGCGCGACGAATGAGTTTTACGGGCAACAAGATCAAGGGCGAGTCATAAATTTCGTGCGGCTCTTCTTTGAGATTGGCCCATTTTAGGAAACAGGCAGCCAGTCGCAGCTGGTGAAAACCAAATTCCGCCAGATCTCTGCGCGATTCAGAGATGATTCGGCGCAGCACGCTGGGTAGGTATATCGCCTCGCGAAAATTGAGGTAATTGTTCAGCGGAATGGGGGTATCGGAACAAACTAGGTCGTGTAAAGCTTGATTCCAGGTCATCAAAACATTTGGCCGAATGCTCCGAACGTCAAATGCCAATGGAATGGACGCGTAGGTTAGATTGACGGTTTGCAAGGTCGGGCGGAAATCCAATAGTCGATTGCGACGCGAAATCTCGAATAACCGATCGCGCAGCTTCGCCAGCACCAACTGTTGTTTCGTTTCTAAGTCTTTCGTTTCAAATCCCT
>JBLHLE010000093.1:0-11789 GCA_047620805.1 Pirellulaceae bacterium | reverse complement strand
TTGAACGACGAGTTGACTCTAGTTAAGGGTCAGCTTCGCGGGACAGCCGAACGACTGCAGGTTGCCGAAACAGACCGGCGCAACGTCGAAAACCGAGTGGCGGCGATGCAGGCATCGAGTCAAAAACGCAATGGCGTTGTCATCCGCCCAAACAATAGTGTGAGCCAATCGCTCAATCTGGTGAAGTTGAACATCCCCAACGTCGACGTCAAGATGGAGGGTGATGTGGTCAGGATCCTTCTGCCCGCAGACCAGATATTCCAAGCGGGCAGCACACTTATACAACCCGACGCTTTCAAAGTGCTCGACGAGATTGCGACCGTGATTAAATCGAACTACCCACAGCAAAGAATTGGCATCGAAGGTCACATTGATGGTACGCCGGGGTTCACCCCCACGACCTTACATCAGCTGACATCCGCGCAGTCGCTGGCCGTGTTCTCCCATTTCACTGACCGTAATCGGCTGCCGCCACAACAATTCGTGGCTATGGCTCATGGCGCCAACCATCCGCGCGCTTCCAATAGCACACCAGTCGGTCGAGCCCAAAACCGCCGCATCGAATTCGTCGTCTATCCAGACCGATTCCAGTAGTCAAAGCCCAGTCGTGAAAGCCCAGTCGTGAAAGCCCAATCGTGAAAGCCCAATCGTGAAAGCCCAATCGTGAAAGCCCAATCGTGAAAGCCCAATCGTGAAAGCCCAGCTGCAGGCGAGTCCAGTTTTGCTGGTCCAGTTTTTGCTTGTGCTGTCGCTACTTGTCCCTTCACTAGCTTTCCGGCGACTGCTCGTCGCACCACTGACCATTGCGCCACTGCCGAACTTCCGCTGTTCCATCGCGAATCGTTATTTGAACGGCGCCTTGAGTCGTCGATATTGGCTGCGTTCCGAGTTCGCGAAAAGCGGCGAGGGATTCGTCGAGCGAAGTACCGTCGCGGCCGCTAATGACCACGGTCTGAGGTTGGCACCACGACGAGAATCGGCCGGGGCGACTGCGGAGGCTTCCGTGATGTGGAGCCAATGCAATATCATGGTGTTTGCTTGGTGTCGCGAGTAAGTGCTGCATTCCATCGGCTTCAAGATCACCTGGCAACAGGATTCGAATTCCCTGAAAACGAACGCTCACGACGACGCTATTGGCATTGTCGCTGTGAAAAGAACGATCGGGGGGCGGGTGCAGAACGTCGATTGAAAACTCTTGGCTCTCCGCCAGACGTTCGCCAGTCGCGACGATCTGCTGACGGGCCCCCGATTCCTCAATCGCGTTCAACAACTCCCGTAGCGGCGGAGAGATCCGCGCAAACATGCTGGCCGAGATCGCAACCTTGCCGACGGGAAAATTCCGCAACAATTTCGGCGCGGCGTTGTAGTGGTCGGAATCAGCGTGAGACAAGATCATGGTATCTACGAAGTGAATTCGCGAGTGCCGCAGCACTGTCGCGATAACTCTCGAACCATAGTTCGCATCGCCCAGGCAACCGGCGTCGTAGATGCAAGTTTCGCCGTTTGGCAATTCCAACACAACGCAGGTACCGTGACCGACGCTGAGAACGGTGCAGGTCAAGGTGTTGGGCGCGGGCACTCGGTAGTGCGCCAATGCCAGTCCACTTGCGAGCCACACGGCCATCACAACTGCCCCCCCTCTTTGTCGTCGCCGTGAAGTTGCCGTTAGAATCCAGTAGACCAGTGCCAGATGGCCCGCGATCCAAAGAGGCGATGGGCTGGCGCAATGCAAACGGCCGGCGGGAACTGTGAGTCCCAAGTCGACCAGACTCTCGACGCAGTGCAGCGTAGTGCTGCACAACCAACCAGTGACTGATGCCAGATACGGGACGACAGGAGCAAAGACCAATGTCAGTAATGACGAGAACAGCGCCAAAGCAATCGGAATGGTAAGCAGCGGGTTCAACACTAATGCCACCGGAGACGCGATCTGGAAACTAGCCACGACGAGAGGAGTGGTTACAAGCCAGACCGTCGAACCCAACCACAATAACTCCGCCGCGCTTCGCACGGCCGCGCGAGCCGCTTTCACGAACCAAGGTCGTGTATTTGCGATGAGACGAGTCAGTGGGTCCGCGGGTTCGACACTGGTTCGCGCCAACACCATTAAAGTCGCGACCGCCAAGAACGACAATTGAACCCCCAGCATGAACAAGTGACAGGGATTCCAAATCAGTAACAGGACACCGCCCAATGCCAGCGAATCGATTCCGCGGGTAACTCGTCCATCGTGCTGGCCCAGACAAAGAGACAACACCAAGATAGCGGCTCGAACAACCGGAGGATTGGCGCCGGTCAGCAGGGTGTACGCGATAATCAACACGGCCATTACGAGCAAACCCAAGCGACGAGGAAGCCATCCCATTCGCTGCAAAATCCAGACACCACTGGCAAGTATGCCTACGTGCAATCCGGAGATGGCTAACAAATGGATGACCCCTGCCTGTACGTATCGATCGCGGTGTTCGTTCGAGATTCGTTCGCGCTGTCCCAGCAACAACGCCTGCGCCAATGAATCGTGAGGCGTACCGACATAGATTTCCAACGTCTCGCTAAAGTAGCGGCGATACCGATCGATAATACGAGCGTAGTGCCAACGCCCCTGCCTAAACTCCACGCGGGCGTGTTCGGGGCTAAAAACCGTGAGCGAAAAGAGGCGACGATGCAGTCGCTCGTAGTAGGCGAAGTCGTTCTGTCCCGGGTTCTGCGCGGGAGAAACCAGTTGCGCCATTGCATACGCGACAACAACATCCCCGCGCCGCAACGGCTGGGCAGGTCGGCCCAGAATAGTGACACGACACCTCCCCGTTTGCGACACCCAACTCGTTCCTCGCCGAACTTTCACCACCTCCGCGAGAAATCGAACTCGCAGTTTTTGTTCACCGCGTTCAGGATTCTCGTCCTCTCGTGCCGACAAATACTGTATGGGCCCAGAAATGGATAGCGTAAGCATCACGGCTTGCGGGCGACGCGACAGCGAGAATGCCAAATGGTCTTCTCGGTAGAAATTCCAGAAACCATGATGCCAACACCCGCCTGTCACAGTGATTAGCAGCAACAGCATTAGTCCGTTAACGGTGGCGGAGTTTTGGCCATTCCGTTCGGGTGGCGCCATTCTCTGTAGCGAGAACAACCGTGCGAGGGGCGAGAATATCACCCAGCCTGATAGCAGCAAAGGCAAGGTCAGTAGTACAACGGCAACGAGCCAGAATACGAAGTGTGGGGCAAAAAAGTGGTCGCCAGCGATGCCAACAGAAAGACTCAAAAGCGAGGCAAGTGCCGGGGATCGGCGAGAAATTTCAATATTCACGGGTTTCGACGGGGTTAAACACGTATTGGCATTAATGTTACGTACTGAGGGCGCAGCCAAGTTCGCGGATAGTCGAACTTGAGGTTTGCGTTTCCCTAACCAGTGAGAACCCATTCGTCGTGAAGTGTTACAAATCCTTTTACAAAATAATTCAATTGTAGGTATACTGGTGATTCATATCGGTCGTACGGATTAGCCGGGTGGTCCTCACAAAACACTTGCTTTTCAGCATTTAGATCGTTACAACGAATTCGGAAAGTTTTCACTTACCAAAATTGGGGTCTTATCTCTCCCCCGAAGAATTTGTCAATATCTCCTTCCTCATTCCCTGGATTTTTCTGAGGTCAATATGTCTGCAAATCGACAACGTTTAGGATTTACGCTGGTGGAGCTACTTGTAGTTATCGCCATCATCGGAATTCTGGTCGCACTCTTGCTCCCAGCAGTTCAAGCTGCTCGCGAAGCCGGAAGACGAACAGAATGTATCAACAACATGAAGCAGTTGGCACTTGCCGAACACATCCATTTGGATAAGCACAAGAGCTACTCTTGTGGTGTGCCAACGGGCTTCCCCGAGGATCGCCGAGTCGCCATAGGATTCTACGCTGGCGCAGGTACGCAATGCGCTGGCGGCGATGAACACGACATGCGAGTTGGACCCAACTGGCAATCGAACCTTTTGGCCGAAATGGAACTCCTGGAATTGTACGAACGTCTCTCTGCTTGCCTCCGCGATGGCGACAGGGCGTGGAACGCTTTGGACGACTGCGAGCACAGCCAATATGGTGGTGGTCTAAACAACTTCACACCGCCTTCGTTCAGGTGCCCAAGTGCAACTAGAATTAAACAAACAAGTACGGTCGACACATGGTGTCTTGATAACGATGGTTCCAAAGGGAATTACGCTGCCTGCTGGGGTTCTCCTCCTCAAACCGGAACGCAGCGTGATGACGACTACTACTTTGGTTACTCTTCGGATCTCAAACACGATGACGAGCAAACTCGTGGGATGTTCCGCCTTGAATTTCTTCCACAGGCAGGTTACTACCAAGAAATTACTGGACAAAACCCGCACCAAGGCGGAGCTGTAACGCTCGACATGCGTTGGTTGTTTGGTTACGGCGAAGGTACTCGCGACGGTGATGTGATCGATGGTACGACGAACACTTTGATGCTCAGCGAAGTTCTCGCCTGGGAATCGGGAAAAGATGGTCGTGGCATTTGGGCTTCGGCTGCGATGGGCAGTTCGGTTTTCAACACGCGATTATTGCCCAACTCAAAAGAAGTCGACAAAATCCCCTTGTGCGATCAAGCCTGGGAAGGACTGCCTGCGCCTAAGGGTTGCGCCTTTGAACGTGGAGGTCCAGAAGTCTTTGCCGCTGCACGAAGCCGACACACCAAAGGTGTCAATTGTGCGTTTGGCGACGCCTCTTGCAGGTTCCTCTCCGAAGATGTCGACACGATTGTCTGGCGTGCTCTGGGAACGATCTCCCGCAGCGAAGCTTTGCCTACAATCTACTAGACTCGGCTAACATTTATGTTAAATTGGCTTCGTGTCTTGGGCACGGAGCCAATTTTTTTAGATGGTCCAAACTAAGGGAACTATTCGATGTTGCGAAAGCGTAACCTCACATTTTTTTTGCTGGCATTTTTACTCCTGGTTTACGTTGGATGCGGCGGCGACACTGACACAGGGACAGATCCGACTTCGCTAACTCGGGTGATTTCCCGCGTTGCCGATTCAGGCCGTGACGAAGGACGGTTCAAAGAACTGTTTGCTTCCACTGCGACTGTTCCAGAGAATCGAGAAGTCTACGGCAAGTATCAATTTGAGATCCAAGGAACGGAAGGCGACGAAACTCGGACCGAAATTCAAATGGACATCCGTGACGCTATTAACGAAAACTTGTTGGGATCGTTCACCTGGGTGGCCACTAAGGAAAACGGCGAGTGGAAGTTATTGGAAGCCCCGGTACCCTAACACTCCACACGACGGGCTAGCAACTCATTGGGCTAGCAACTCATTGGGCTAACAACTCATTGGGCTAACAACTCATTGGGCTAACAACTCATTGGGCTAACAACTCATTGGGCTAACAACTCATTGGGCTAACAACTCATTGGGCTAACAACTGCGACAGCTCAGCGCTAATAACCAAACGCCACCGTATCGGTGGCGTTTTTCGTTTCGAACAGTTCGTTTCGAACAGTTCGTTTTCGCGAGGTTTCTGGCGGCGAGGTTTCTGGCGGCCTGCTAATCACCAACGAAAAATCGTAAAAACCGAGCGATTCCTTCAGTCATTGACCTTACGTGTCACCGAACTCGCGATGAGAGTTATAGAAGACGAAATCACTCCCAACTAACCAATACTCATCAAGGAGTTCCTCCATGACTAAGTTTTATGTCGAATCCGGCGTCAATCTGAGAGTTGTTATCCTCGCCCGCAATCCTGTGGATGCCATTCTCAGAGCAATTGCAGCGGGTGATGCCCTCCTGGAATTAGATGAGATTATCATCGTCAATCAGCGTGGATTCGTTTCACAACGGCCGGGGCGAGAGCTGAGAGATGACGACCTTATCTACCCAACCCAGCTGTTGCTCGATCCCCCCGACGAGAACGGCCGCGTTGAGTTTCCCTCGACATCCAGTTGACAGGTCGGGCTGTCGACCTGACAAGCCCCTTTTTCCGCATCGCCCACAAGTTTCGTTGGCCGAACCTTTTGGTACACGAATCCTCGCGGCAAGTTGTGCCGTCCGCCTTTAGCCGGCACAATAATGGGCGGCGTACAGATTACGTGACCGGCCGAATTGGAAGTGGTTGTCAGGAAGTGGTTGTCAGGAAGGGAGCAAACATGCTCAAGAGAATTGATGATTGGTCGTGGAGACTCTTTGGAACTATCGCGGGCTGCGTTTTAGTTGCAGCAGTTGGTTGTGGACCTGCAAAGCCTCAACCATCCGTCAACAACACGTCCGCCCCCGGCCAAACCAATAATGGCCAAACCAATAATGGCCAAACCGATAATGACCAAACCAATAATGGCGAGCCTAAGAATGGCGCGCATCAGGACTCCAATAATTCCGCCGGAGGTGGCACTATCCAAACTTCGTTGAACTACCCCGAAACGAAACGATCCGATCAAACAGACGATTACCATGGAACTCAAGTCGCCGATCCGTATCGCTGGCTCGAAGACACTGACAGTACAGAAACCGCCGCTTGGGTAAAAGCTCAGAACGAAGTCACGTTTGGTTACCTCAAGCAGATTCCTCAACGCGAGCCACTGCGCGAGCGTTTGACGGAACTTTGGAACTACGAGCGTTACGGCTTGCCGGTGAAGCGCGGCGAACATTACTTCTACAATTACAACAACGGCCTGCAAAACCAAAGCGTTCTCTATGTCGCAGAAGGTCTCTCGGGCGAGCCGCGTTTGCTCTTGGATCCGAACAAACTGAGCGACGACGGCACGACGGCGGTGAAGAGCTGGACGCCCAGCAACGACGGCAAAATGCTTGCCTATAGCTTGGCGGAAGCCGGCTCCGATTGGCAACAGTGGCGAGTTCTAGATGTAGCGACTGGCGAACTCCTTTCCGATCATCTCCGTTGGAGTAAGTTCTCGGGAGTTAGCTGGACCAAGGAGAGCGACGGATTTTTCTACAGTCGTTACGACGAACCGAAAAAGGGCGAAGAGTTTACCGGTGTTAACTACTTTCAAAAACTCTACTTCCACAAAGTCGGCACGCCTCAAGAAGAAGACGCTTTGATCTATGAGCGGCAAGACGAAAAAGAATGGGGCTTCAGCGGGGACGTGACGGATGACGGCAACTACCTGATCATCCACGTCTGGCGCGGCACCGAGCAGAAGAACTTGATCTTCTATAAGGACCTCACCGATACCGGATCAGACGTGGTCGAGTTGATTACGGGTTGGGACGCGGAATATGAGTTCGTCGACAACCACCAGTCTACTCTGTGGTTCGCGACCGACAACAAAGCCGACCGCCGCCGCCTTATCGCTGTCAACCTCGCCAGTCCTGGTCCGGAACAGTGGCAGGAAGTCATTCCCGAATCCGCGGCAGTACTCAGCGGCATCAGTCGAGTTGGCGGTCACTTTATTGCGTCCTACATGGAAGATGCTCGCTCAGTTGTGAAAGTCTTTAACGAAGCAGGCGCGCCAATTCGCGACGTTCAGCTTCCGGCGATTGGCTCTGCAGGTGGCTTTGGTGGCAAGTCTACCGATGCTGAGACATTCTATTCGTTCTCCAATTTCACTCGGCCGGGCAGCATTTATCGCTACGACATAGCAGCCGGTGAAAGTACGGTTTTCCGCCAACCCCAAGTCGGGTTTGACGGGTCGCTCTACGAAACGAAACAGGTCTTTTACGAAAGCAATGACGGCACCAAAGTGCCGATGTTCATCACCTACAAAAAGGGACTGGAGCTGAACGGCAACAACCCGACGTTGCTGTACGGATACGGCGGCTTCAACATCTCCCTACTCCCTCGCTTCTCGGTAACCAATCTCGTTTGGCTCGAGAAGGGTGGCGTCTACGCCGTGCCCAATCTACGAGGTGGTGGCGAGTACGGTAAACAATGGCACGAAGCGGGGATGTTCGGTCAGAAGCAGAATGTCTTTGACGACTTCATCGCCGCAGCTCAATGGCTGATCGACAACAAGTACACGACATCGGAAAAACTGGCGATTCGCGGCGGTAGCAACGGTGGTTTGCTGGTCGGCGCGTGTATGACGCAACGCCCACAACTTTTTGGCGCGGCGTTGCCAGCGGTGGGTGTGATGGACATGTTGCGATACCACAAGTTCACCATTGGCTGGGCCTGGGTTTCCGAATACGGTTCATCTGAAGACGCCGAGCAGTTCAAGGCACTCGTCGCCTATTCCCCGCTTCATAACCTTCAGCCAGGCACCTCCTACCCACCGACGATGGTTACAACTGCGGACCACGACGATCGCGTTGTGCCGGGGCATAGCTTTAAGTTTGCCGCGGAGCTACAGCACGCCCACAAAGGGGACGACCCAGTGCTAATCCGTATCGAAACGAGTGCCGGCCACGGCGCTGGCACACCCACTTCTAAACAGATTGAAACGTCGGCAGATGTATTGGCGTTTCTGATGAAGACATTTGAAATGAACTAGCGCGAGGACATTATGAAACTCGGACTCATCAATTCGGCCTGGGTGCAGGCCAACAAACCGACCTCCTTCGGTTTGCAAATGACGAAGGAAATTGGTTTCGACACCATCGACATCTTTGTCGACCCGCTGGACATTGATGTCCGCGAACGACGACTCATCAAAGACGAGTGCGATCGCTTGGACTTACCCATCGTTTCCATCGCGTGTGTCGCGGTGGGGCTGGTCGACTTCAATCCCAGCGTCCAGCGTTTTCATGTCGACCGGATGAAACAGTATCTAGACTTGGCCTATGAATACCAAGCCAAAAACGTGTTGCTCGTGTTGGGTGAATACATCTGGCAACAGGAAGTGATTCCACCCGAGGAACAATGGCGAATCGCCGTCGAAAACTGCAAAATCCTCGGTGATTACGCCGGGGCTCTCGGACTGCAGATCGCGCTGGAACTCGAACCCTTCAAGCTTTCGCTGGTCAACTCTGTCGATACGATGGTCCAATTCGTAGACGACTGCGATCACGAAGCGGTCAAGGCGAATATCGATATCTCGCACCTGTTGCTCGCCGATGTTGGAGCAGAGGAAATGGGACGCCTCAAAGGAAAAGCGATTCACGTGCACATTTCGGATTGCGATGGCAAGGTACACGGCGACTTACCACCGGGTCGCGGAGTGGTCCCATTTGAACCATATCTCAAAGAACTAAAAGACCTCGCTATTGAAGGCTCCATTTCCATTGAATTGGAATACTCACCCGAACCTGCAAAAATTGTCGAATGGGTCACGGAAGCTTACGAGTCCACCGACAAATTGATGCAGGCGGCCGGACTTCGCGATTGATTAACGACTGCCAACCATCGAGACTGCCAACCATCGAGACTGCCAACCATCGAGACTGCCAACCATCGAGACTGCCAACCATCGAGACTGCCAACCATCGAGACAAACGATTTAGACGGCCAACGCGGAGACATTGCTTTGAACACTCACCCCCGGGCTGCTGAACTCCCGTTGACTCCTGAACTCCCGTTGACTCCTGACCAGGTGGAGCAGTTCCAACGAGACGGTTATCTGTTTGTCGAGAACTTGCTCGATGGCGAAGAAGCTGAGATGCTCTGCCGAACGGCGAAATCCGATGCCGCGATGCAGAACGCTGCGATGGATGTAAAGGATACGTCTGGTCGACGAACGAATCTAAGCCTTTGGAACCATCCGGGCGATGACATCTACGGCGCCATCGCGCGGAGCGAACGAGTCGTCTACTCAATGCAACAGCTTCTAGACGATGAAGTCTATCATTATCACTCCAAACTCAGCGCCAAAGAACCGAAAGTCGGGGGAGCATGGGAGTGGCATCAAGACTACGGTTACTGGTACGAAAACGGCTGTCTCTTTCCGGACATGGCGAGTGTCTTCATTGCCGTCGACGAATGCACGAAAGAAAATGGCTGCATGCAGGTTCTTCGTGGCTCCCATTTATTAGGACGAGTAGCTCATGGGCGTTTTGGTGATCAAACCGGGGCCGACCCCGAGCGAGTTGCCGCAGCCCGCAAAGTCATGGAACTTGTTTACTGCGAAATGAAACAAGGTACGGGACTCTACTTCCACTCCAATCTGCTTCACGCCTCGGATCCTAACCTGAGCGACGCTGACCGCTGGGGTTTGCTGTGCTGCTACAATACCAAGCACAACGACCCATATAAAGAATCGCATCATCCGACCTACAATTCGATCGACGTCCTGCCGGATTCGGCAATCAAAGTGGTCGGAGCCAAAGCGGCTTCCGCCGACCAAGAGTTTTTGCGACAAGAAAAAGATCAAACAACGGGATAGTGCAACTTATGGCCAAGCGAACGATCAACCTGAACCTCGACTATTTACCCCGCTTGCCCAAGGATAAGAGTCCTGCGATTGGGTGCATCGGCGCGGGATTCATCATGGCCGATTGCCACTTGGTAGCTTACCGCAACGCGGGCTTCAACCCAATCGCCATTTCTTCGCGGAAGAAAGAGCGTGCCGATGAAGTCGCCGCTCGACACGGCATTGCCAACAGCTACTCTGACTACCGAGAATTGCTGGACAATCGCGACGTTGAAGTCGTGGACATTGCGGTCCCTCCGGACATTCAGTTAGAGGTGATCAAAGAAATAGTCGAACGAAAGGATCACATCCGGGGGATCTTGGCGCAAAAGCCAATGGGGATGAACTATCAAGAGGCGAAGCAAATTGTACAGATGTGCCGTCGCGCCGGGATTACCTTGGCAGTAAATCAAAACATGCGTTACGACCAATCGATCCGCGCCTGCAAAGATCTCCTCAACCGAGGCTATCTTGGCGACCCCGTTCTGGCCACCATCGACATGCGGGCGATTCCGCACTGGATGCCGTGGCAGAAACGGCTGGGCTGGGTCACGCTTCGAATCATGTCGATTCACCACTTGGATACCTTCCGATATTTATTTGGCGATCCACAGCGGATCTTCGCCAGCGTCCGCCCCGATCCGCGAACAGCCAAGAGCTTTCGACACAAGGATGGAATTTGCCTCTACATTCTCGAATACGCCAACGGATTCCGCGCGACCAGTTGCGATGACGTTTGGACGGGACCAGCTCTCGAAGGAGCCGAGTCGGATATCTCAATCAATTGGCGAGTCGAAGGCGAAGCAGGAATGGCGCGGGGCACGATTGGCTGGCCCGAGTATCCCAATCCGACTCCGAGCACAATCGACTTCACCACCACACAACAGCCCGGTTATTGGTTTCAGCCGCGCTGGAAAGAAGTCTGGTTCCCCGACGCCTTTGTCGGCACCATGGCCCAATTACTCGTCGCCTTGGAAGAAGGGACTGAACCAGAGATTGGCGGAACGGACAACCTGAATACAATGGCATTAGTCGACGCCTGCTACCTTTCAGTAAAAGAACATCGAGCAGTGACGCTGAACGAAGCGAAACAGAAATGAACGAGGCCGAACGTAAAAGCGTAGCATAGATGAGTGAGCGAAAAGACTTTCGAGCGGGCTTGCAGCCGCCGCGATTCGGACTGACAACTCTGTTGGTTGTGATCAGCTTACTTTGCGTCTCTTTCGCCGCCATCAATTTCTTCGGTAGCCACGGAGCGCTCGGAGTGGTCGTCTTGCTGTTTGCCGTGTTCGCCCACGTGCTTGGCAACGCGCTCGGCTCGCAACTCCGCAACAACGGCAATCGACCGCTCCCCAACGAAGACGGCGAGTCGCTGGAACACGGCCAGCAGAACAAGTTGACCGACGACGACTTCGCTCCGTTGACGCGCCTCAGCCAATACGAATCCACTGGACGCATCACGCTCATTTTG
>JBLHLE010000092.1:0-11821 GCA_047620805.1 Pirellulaceae bacterium | reverse complement strand
TGGCGGTGTTCAGCAATACGCCGTCTGCTCCTAATTCCATCGCAAAGGCGACGTCACTGGCAGTTCCAACTCCGGCGTCGACAATGACCGGGTAAGTGGGATCATCGTCCTTAAGATATTCCAAACAAATGCGGATGTTGTTTGGGTTGAGGATTCCTTGCCCTGAGCCGATGGGGCTGCCTGCCGGCATGACTGCGGTCGCCCCGGCATCTTTTAGCTGCTTGGCGATAACAGGATCGTCCGAAGTGTAGCAAAGCACTTGAAAGCCGGCTGCGACGAGTTGTTCCGTGGCGGCCAGCGTTTCCAGCGGGTTTGGCAGCAGTGTTTTACTGTCGCCGAGAACTTCAAGTTTGACCCAATCCGCTCCGGGATTTTCGAGGCCGAGGAGAATTTCACGGCCTAATTTCGCGGTTCGAACTGCGTCGCGAGCGTTAAAACAACCTGCGGTGTTGGGCAACAGCGTGTAACGCGAAAGGTCGAGGTAGTCGAGTATATTCTTGCCGTCGCGGTCGTACAGCCGCTCGCGACGAACTGCGACTGTAACGCAATCGCTGCCCGACAAATCGAGCGAGTCGCGCATCTGGTCCAGCGTTTCGTATTTGCCCGTACCAACAATCAAGCGACTGTTTAGGGTATGTGATCCGAGCGTTAGAGGTTGGTCCGCTAACGCTTCCGTTTGAGCATCGGTTGCCACGATTGGCTACCCTCCACCAACGAATGACACGACTTCCATCTTGTCGCCATCGCTGAGGACAAATTCTTCGTGCTGTTCGCGCGGAACAACTTCGAAGTTGACCTCGACCGCGACATGCTTCGCGTTCAATTCTAGTTGCTTCAACAGTTCGGCCACGGTCGTTCCCATGGCCACGGCTTTGTCATCGCCATTGAATGCGATGTTCAGATCGGACACTTACTCTTCGACCTCCAAGTTGCGAATCTTGCCTGAAGCAATAAGGGTGAGGCGGCCAATCTGCGGACGACCAGCACTCTCGTACGCTTGATTCCACGGGATACCGTAGGCTGCGACGTTGCCGGTATTGCCATCGACGATGTAGATAACGGAGTTCGCTGGCTTAATGCCAGATCGGGCACCTGGGAAATTGGCGAGGCCACTCACCATCAAGTATTGTGGTTTCTTGCCCCGCTCCACGCCCAAGTCACCGACGATGTTCACTGTGTACTTGGCGCCGAAAGTACCTTGCTTCGCGTAGAGTACCCAACAGGAAAGTTCACCTGTCAGGTAGTCCAATACAAAAACGCCTTCCGCGTTCTCCGATACCACTCCAGTCGAAATCGCAAAATTTTCGCTGCCGTGTGTGGCAGAGGCTTGCAGAACCTCTGGGGGAAGTGGAATGCCGTTGAGCGTTTGAGGAATCGAAGCTTGAGGAGATGCTGCTTGAGGAGATGCTGCTTGAGTTACGAGGCTGCCGATCAGCATGCCGACACCTACCAAAAGGCCTGCGGCGAGTCCGGCAGAGAGAAGCAGCAGAGAGCGCGTTGCGGTGGAGTTCAACTTCATCGATCGTTCCTCATATTTGAATGGTCGGGACGAATGGTCGGGCGGAGTGAATGGTGGGATGCGCTATGGATTCGGATGAGTCTATAGGTTTCCCCTGAATCCGCCATTTTACTGGTGTTACGGAATTTCCTGCAACCGTCCCACGTCCGCAACCTCTCTTATTATTCACACTTAGTAGCGATGTGGCAAACCAAAACACGAGCGGTTTTACTCTTCCACGACGCGTAAACCTCGCAGTCGGAACGTTTTTTTGGCCGCTGGCTGGCGGGCGGCGGCCGATCTGCTAAAAAAGTAGGTTCGCTGGGCTGTTAATCGCCACAGCGGGACTTTTCGTCGTCGAAGGCCAGTACTTCCGATTGCATTTCCTGTAACTCCGGCAGTCGCTGACCCCGAAAAACATGAGTGAAATGACGTTTTGGAGAAGGAGAGACACTGTGCATCAAAACGCCCCCCTCGAACGCAAGTTACGGATGGCCTTAGTCGGTGGAGGCATGGGCTCCTTCATTGGACGCGTCCATTCCACAGCAGCCGTTCTCGATAACCGCGCAGCCCTCGTCGCTGGTGCACTTTCCTCCGATCCCGAGCGGGCCAAAGCTTCAGCACCGTCCTACGACATCGCTGCCGACCGCGCTTACGGCTCGTATCAAGATTTGATCGATGGCGAGAACAGTTTGCCGGAAGATCAGCGTGTGGATTTCATTTCAGTTGCTACGCCCAATCACACCCACTTTGAAATCGCCAAAGCGGCAGTCGAAGGTGGTTTCAACGTAATCTGCGACAAGCCATTAACATTCAACCTCAAGCAAGCTGAAGAACTGGCCGCCGTCGTCAATGAATCCGGTGTCGTTTTCGCCGTGACTCATAATTACACCGGCTACCCCTTGGTCCGCCAAGCTCGCGAGATGATATTGAACGGTGAGTTGGGTGAGATTCAAGCGATCCGAGCGAACTACATCCAAGGTTGGCTGCGAACTCGGCTTGAATCCGAGGACCAAAAGCAAGCCGCCTGGCGAACCGATCCCGCTCGCAGCGGAGTCGCTGGCTGCTTTGGCGACATCGCCACCCACGCCTTCAACTTGGGTCGCTATATGACGGGCGAACTCCCCGATTCTGTTAGTGCTCACCTGAGAACTTTCGTCGAAGGTCGCGCATTGGACGATTATGGTACCGCCGTGATCAAGATGCAAAATGGTGGTCTGATGACAGTCACCGCCTCGCAAATATCTCACGGCCGCGAAAACGATGTCTCGATTGAAATTGACGGTACAAAAGGCGCCATCCAATGGCGACAAGAAGAGCCAAACGTGATGGTTGTTCGAACGAACGGCGAACCACACAGGCTGTATACTCGCGATCCCAACGCTCCCTTCATGAACGCGTCGGGTGCTAGCGCTTGCCGTTTACCGAGCGGACACCCGGAAGCTTTCTTCGAAGCGTTCGCCAATGTTTATCGTTCGGCCTACGACAACATGATCCTCCGCGCGTCGGGACAAGAGTTCGAGAAGAACGACACGATCTATCCCAACGTCAACGATGGCGTCGAAGGGATGTACTTCATTGAGCAGTGCGTTGCCAGCAGCAACCAAGACGGCAGTTGGCTGCCTCTAAATCACGCTCGAGCTCGTCGTTAATACGCAAGTTTCAAAGTCAAATCCAAAAGAGTCCAGCGATTTTCGCTGGGCTTTTTTATTGCTGAAACTCGTCGCATGTACGCGCGAATTGCTCAGTCGCAAACCAGGGGTGCTTCGCCATCGTCATCAAGATAAATGATTGACGGTACAGAATTGATGATCTTCAACGCCAGTTCCCACACCACGTAAATACAGCAGTTTACTCCGCACACCAAAACCGCATTGAATAACGCTGCATTGTCCCTGCCTGCCGTGATCCTGTGCCACAAATAACAGCCCAGACAAACTACAATCGTCAGCGGAAACACACTTGCCTGGCAGGCTATGCTACGGGGCTATTTCGTAGCACCGACAGCTAGTCGCTAATCAGTCTGTAATAACAGTTCGCATTTGCTCACGAAAAAAGCCCACGGCAGTCTGCCATGGGCTTTGAGTTTTCAGCTATATCGGAATTGAGCCTACTCTCTAAAAGCAGTTTACTCAGCGTATTCCGCCCCGAAGAAGTCTTTGCTGCCGTCGACGGTAGGCTTGATAGTGCGAGCACCTTCCGTCCAGTTGGCAGGGCAGACTTCGCCGTTTGCTTCGACAAATTGCAATGCCTTAACCATGCGAAGTGCTTCACAGACGCTACGGCCAAGCGGCAGGTCATTGACGACTTGATGGCGAACGACGCCTTTCTGGTCGATCAAAAACAGGCCACGTAAGGTGATGCCGCCCCCGAGTAGTACGTCGTAGGCGCGACCAATTTCCTTGTTCAGATCCGCAACTAACGGGTACTGAATGTCGCCGATTCCACCTTCGGTGCGAGGCACGTTTCGCCATGCCAAGTGACTGAAGTGGCTGTCGATCGAGCAACCCAGGATTTGGACACCCAGGTCCGCGAATTCTTGGTTGCGATCCGAGAATGCAATGATTTCAGTCGGGCAAACGAACGTGAAGTCCAAAGGATAGAAGAACAACAACACGTATTGACCGCGATAGTCGCTGAGGCTGACTTCCTTGAACGAACCGTCAGGCATTACGGCTTGCGCTTTGAATTCCGGTGCTTCTTGAGTTACTAATACACCCATTGATTTATCCCTCATTAAGAAGATGGTGTTGTATGTGACGTATTTCCACTTTGTAGAACCCATCAGGTTACCCCTTGGTATCGAGGCCTTTCAAGGGGTGACAGCCAGAGGAAGTAGCGATCGCCATGATAGTTTTCACCACCAGTTCCAATCCTCTGCAGACCCCGCCACTTTAGCGTCCAGACAAGTCCTGCCAAACCAATCTTGCCAGTCCTATGAAACCAACTAAACAGCAACTCATTGACGCGGAAAACCACAAACTTCGAGACGTAATCTCTAGCCACCTTGACGTCCTATTTGTGGGGATCAATCCAAGCGTTTATTCGACTGCCGTCGGTCACCATTTCGCTCGGCCCGGCAATCGATTCTGGCCAGCCCTTCATATAGGTGGTTTCACGCCGCGACAATTATCACCTTTCGAAGACTATTTATTGCCCGATTTTGGATGTGGATTGACCAACGTCGCCTCGCGGACGACCGCTCGAGCCGACCATTTGGACGTTGACGAACTCGAGCGAGGTGGTCGCGGTTTGATCCGCAAAGTCAGCTATTGGAAGCCAAAATGCGTTGCCTTCTTGGGAGTTACGTCTTATCGGACGGCTTTCGCGCGTCCGCATGCTGTCATAGGACAACAGGAAGAGTTGATTGCTAGCCGTCCGATTTGGGTGCTGCCGAACCCCAGCGGACTTAATGCCCATTTTCAATTACCGGATTTCAAGGGGTTGTTTGCCCAGCTTCGCAACGCTGTTTCTTGTTGACGAACTTTGAAAAACGCCGATACAATGGTTCCAGGCAAGGCGATTCACGTCTACGGAACGATTCGGAGGTTTTCATGGTCCGCTCGAAACTAGTGGCTGTCGCACTTATTCTTGGCGTCTGCTCATTTGCCGATGCTCAACAGGTAGCCATCCAAACTCCATTTCAAAATTTCGGAGATTCGTTCTACGAGAATTTTGGGATCAACTGGAACTACAGCCGAACGGGGCGTAATGGCGGATTCTTCATCAACGGTCCAGGGGCCACGGCACCTCCTTTTGGAATGGGAGATCCCGCCGCTGACGCTCGCTTTGGTTTCAGCCGTCGCTCTGGAAACTCTCAGTTCAATATAAACTTCACCGCTGGCCAAGGATCCGATCGTAGTAACTCCGTTCAAGCGCCGCAGGTAATGGTTCCCAACGGTGGTACTGGATTCATTTCCGACACGCAGTTGCGACCGTTTGTCACCGGTTTCGTGCCGGTCGTTGGCAACGGAGGTTTTCGTCCACCCATGCGAATGACCAGTCCGCTCGAGCAGGCAGTTAACACGATTCGTAAAAATCCAGAGATCCTCGAACAAGCTCGACGCGAAATCGTGGCGGAAAAAGAGCAGGCTCGATTGGCCCAACGCAACGACGGATCACTTTCCATACGGGCCAGTAGCAACAACAGCTCGGCCAACCACGGTGACATTAGCGTGGCTGCAATCAAGCAACAGCAAGACCAAGCCAATCAGTCCCAAGATCGCGAGCTGGCAGCAATCATTGAGAAGGGCCGTGGTGCCGAAAGCCAAAACAATCTTGGCGTGGCCATTATCTACTACCAACAAGCAGCGCGTCGCGCCGCTGGCGAGTTGAAGTACAACATCGAGCGAAAGATCGAAGAACTAAAGCTCGCTCGAAAAAGATAAATCTCATTGAGAAATTCTCAACTCCCTTTGAGCGTTGCTCTGTGACGCATCACTCCATACGCGATTACTCGCTTGGCAGCTCAGGTAGCTGCTCGGAATCATCAACGCCTGTCGAATCCGACTGTTGTATCGACTCGTGTACGTAGCGGTGTTCTCCGTATACGCGGCTGCGGTAGACTGCGAGTCCGTGGGCTGCGTGATAGAGAGCGCCACATTCCAGCGGAAGTTTCTTCGTCTTTTGAAACAGACTGCAGAGATGTGTAACCGATCGCTTGACCCAAGGTTGTTCAAGTTCATCATCGGTCATTGCCAACGTCAAGAACTCTAGCACATGGCCAGTGGCGCCCAGGTTGGTAGCGAGGTCGGCGGAACGTCCAGTTCGCTCGACGTAGTTGGTCGAGAATGAACCGTCATCGTTTTGATACTTGCGAGCATTGAGGATTGCTTGGCTAATAATCTCATCAGCTGTTTTCCAACTTCCGGTCAATTCGTGGCCAGCTGCCAGGTGTCGGTTTAATGCCATCGACATGCCGATGAGGCGATGAGTGCCACCGCAGGCGCTAGCTGCGAGTTCATGGTTTGCTTCAATTTCGACGAGTCTTTCGATGCTCCATTGTTTTCCGTCGCCAGCTTGCCAAGTCGCGTCGGTCGGCAGGTAAGTGGTGAGTCCAATGAGCGTCCAACTGTATTCTTGTTGGCCATTGAATGGAATGTCGTATTGAATTTGGGCCACGTAGTCGGCCATCGTAAAATCGCGGCCATGGACTTTTACGATTTGTTCGGGGGCGAGGTGCGACTGTGCGAGAACTGCGAACCATTGATCGGCGTGACCCTGTCCCGCTTTGCTGCCCGGTTCCAGAATTGCTTTCAGCCCGCGGCGAGTTTGAGCTTCATCGAGCCACACACCAGGTTGCATGGTCCAGCCACGCATATAACCATCATTAATCAGGTAATCGACAGCCGAGACATTTTGTCCAGCTTCGGTGACGACCAAGAAGTCGCGCTGGTAGGCTAAGGCTCCATGTAAAATCTGCCACGCCGCGTGACCCTTAACCGTTAGCTCTCGATGGTCGAGTGTCCACTGCAGCGTTTCATCGAGCAGTGCTTGCAGCTCAACGTCGCTGGGAACCGACGATTCATTCACGAATGCATCGATATCGGTGGTATTGTTGGGGCTGGATGTTAAGGCCGGACGGCAACCCGAGATCAGCAGGGCTCCTGCTGTCAGGGAAAAAATCAGGGAATAGGTCAGTGGCCCCTTCATCATTGGCTCCTATAGTACACTTGTGGAAACCTCCCAGCTTACGGCGAATTCCTTGAGAAATCTAGCCTTTGGCGACGAAAACCCTCTAAGTCGACAACGTAACTGCAGCTAACCACAACTATTCAATCTACATATTCTTATGATCTTCTACGGCATCGAATACCTGATCTGGATCTCTCCGGCGCTTATTCTCAGCATGTTAGCTCAGCTGTGGATTCGGCAAGCGTACGCGCAAACTAGTCAGGTGCCTGCGCAGATGAGTGGCTTTCAGGCGGCGAGAAAATTGCTGGACGCCCACGGACTTTACGACGTCGAGATTGGGCAAGTGCCCGGTGTGATGTCAGATCATTACGATCCTCGCAACAAGACTCTCGGGCTAAGTCGAGATGTCTATCACGGGCGATCGATGGCCGCCGTTGGTATCGCGGCCCACGAAGCCGGACACGCATTGCAAGACGCGGCCAGATACTTGCCGCTGGTCATGCGCAATTTCTCGGTCGGAGCGAGTTGGTACGGCACGAATTTCAGTTGGATGCTGTTGGCTCTCGGTATTTTGATGGCA
This sequence comes from Pirellulaceae bacterium, assembly GCA_047620805.1. Classification (GTDB taxonomy): domain Bacteria; phylum Planctomycetota; class Planctomycetia; order Pirellulales; family Pirellulaceae; genus JBLHLE01. Next base: position 4,109 of record JBLHLE010000092.1, on the reverse strand, counting down.
CAGCCAGTAATAATGCTCGTCGGAATCGCGCTTTTTGGAATCGTAGTTCTTGTACAGATCGTCAACCTCCCTGTTGAATTTGACGCCAGCGCCAGAGCGAAACGCGAGTTAGTCAGTTTAGGCATCATAAACGACGAGGAATTGCCACACGTTAAGAGCATGCTCAATGCCGCCGCACTCACCTATTTGGCTGGCGTTCTACAGTCGCCACTTACGCTGCTCTATTATCTCGGCAAGTATAACCGCGGCAGCCATTGAGCAAACGACGTCGAGCAAACGACGTCGAGCAAACGACGTCGAGCAAACGACGATGAGCAAACGACGTCGAGCAAACGACGATGAGCAAACGACGTCGAGCAAACGACGTTGAGCAAACGACGATGAGCAAACGACGTTGAGCAAACGACGATGAGCAAACGACGTTGAGCAATGGTTTGTGTCGCTGCGATTGAATCAACTACACACGAACAATAACGCTCCGCGGTCGCTGAGCGTTTCTTTTACGGTCCAACCTGCGGCGGTGAGTGCGTCCTTGAATTCCGCTTCCGTCAGGTCGCTGAACCAGCCTCGAATACGACGAGCTTCCAGTGGTTCGGAGCGTCGCACTGTGTAGGTCACAAGCAGCTGTTTAGCAGCTTGTCGAGCCTTCTTCAGTACGAACGGAATGTCGTGGATGTACTCCAGGACTTCTAGGATCGCAATCGAGTCGTATTGGCCTGTTGGAAATTGGTTTTGATTGAGGTCGGCGATTTGGCAGTCGGCTGTGCGTTGGATCAAGTCGGCACAGGAATACTGATTGTTCTGGCCGAGAAATATTTTGAGCGTCATATTACCGCAACCGAGGTCGAGTACGCTGGTGGTGGGAGGGATTCGTCGAGAGGCGAGTTCGGCTCGCAATTCAACGCCCACCTTGAGGTTCTCTGGCGGGACCCATTTACTGCCGTCGCTGCTTTTAGCCGCAATAAATCTCTCTGTTTCCGCTATCTTCTCCGCGTCGGTCAGCTCGGGAAGCTGGGGCTTGAAGAGATTTGGCGTTTCGCCGAATGGTTTTTCATAAACGGGTTTGCGTTCGACATTGTCCGCCAACGCGAAGACATTACATAGATCGTTGTTGACCACCATTGGCAGCAGCGGACCGCCGAGGCAATCGTGCGCGAAACGATATTGGTGAAAGCCCATCGATTCCAGCTGTTCCATCATCTTCAGCATCGCTTCGTAATGCGGCGAGGCGAGAAAATTCCGCCCTTTCTCCCAGACTAGTCCTGCGACATCGCCGCTAGTTAGCAGCTGAGCTGCGCCGCGTATGACTTCCGGCTCGTGTCCTTCGACATCGATCTTCAGCCAGGTGCGGCGATTCTGCAAATGCGGGCGTTCTGCGAGCAAACCGTCGATGGTAACCATTTGAGTCGTTGTTCGCGACGGATCGTTGACGCCATCTCTGGCGACACTGAAACCCATCGTGCTGTTTTTCAGGAGTTGGACTTCCCCTGCCGCATCGCCTACTGCGGCATTGATCGCTTCGATCTGATCGCCCAGTTCATTGTGCGCGATCCAGCGGCGGAGGTGTTCGGCGTTATCGGGGTGCGCTTCCACAGCTAGTACGTCGATCGCGCCGGGGTGTCTGGTCGCGGCTGAAAGTGAGAAGATTCCCCAATGGGCTCCGATGTCGAGGAACACATCGCCGGGCTGTAAATGTTGATCGAAGAATTTTCGCGTGGGATATTCGTAGCCGTGGTGCGATGACTCGTGTTTCCAAAGGAAAGAGATTCCCATGTCTTTGAGGAAATGCGGTGGAATCGGCATCTCGAATCGCGGTAGCCCCTGCTCGTTCTTAAACGCGGCAGGTAATACCGATCCTGGTGCGGGAGCTGCCTTCTTGGTTTCGGTTGCCTTCACAACGGGAACAGGCAACTCGCCAACTATCTTTCTTAAAGCATCAACCACTTCGGCGAATACGTCGTCCCACTGGTCGTACTCCTTTTGCCGAAACAGCCGCATTGAAGGGTAGTAAGGCGAGTCGTCGCGATCTTCAAACCACCGCCAGTCCGCCATGTAACACAGTATCGTCCAAATGGGACAATTCATCGCTCCGGACAAATGCGCGACGGAGCTGTCCGTCATAATTACGAGGTCCAACTGTTGGATCAGCGCTGCTGTATCGGCAAAGTCATCGACCAGTGGCGTCGGATCGAGGATAATGGAGTTGACGTCGAATTGCTGAAGTTGTTCACGAGGTTGCATCATCTGCATGCTATACAGCTGCACGTTCGGGACTCGCAGCAATTCAAGGAAGTGATCCAACTTCGTAGCCCGCAGATGATTGGCGTGAAAAGTGACGCTGCCCGACCAAATGATGCCAACTTTGAATCGGTTTTGTGCGCGTTCGATCAGCGGCTTAAACTTGTCGCCGCTACCGGCGGGCGGCTGCAGGTAAGGTACTTTGCCCGAAATAGTCTCAACGCGATTATCGATCAGTCGAGGGACGCTAAGCAGCGGGCATTGAAGATCGAAATGCGGTCGTGTCTCGCCACGAACGACTAATTCATCAACGCCATCCGCAGATTGAAGCAATCGCAGCAGTTCTTGTTTGCATTCGAATACGACTCGACCACCGAGTTGTTTTACCATTGGGGCATAGCGAATGAATTGGATCGTGTCACCGAAACCTTGTTCGGTGTAGAGCAACAACGTTTTATTCTTAAAGGGCATTCCATTCCAAAGCGGTTCTGCGAAATCGGGTCGCGGATTTGTTTTTCGCTTCCACCGCCACTCGTACTCTTTCCAGCCTTCTTCGTAGTCGCCGAGATGCAACATGACCAACGCGCGGTCCCAGCGGGCTTCGACGTGATTGGGGCTGAGTTCCACGGCCTTCGTGAAATACTCGAGCGCTTCGCGCATGCGATTACACGATTTTAGCGCCACGCCGCAATTGTAGTACGGTTCTGCTTCGTTTGGATTGAGCTCGATAGCTCGCAGCTGATGTGTCACTGCTTCGTCGATGAAGCCAGCCTGGCGGAGTGCGTTCCCTAGATTCGAGTGAATAACCGAGTTATCTGGTTCAAACTCGAGTGCTCTTCGATAGCAGGCGATCGCCGCTGGATAGTTCGATTTGGCTCGTAATGCAACTCCCAAACTCGTGTAGGCGTAGGCAATCGTCGGATCGATTTCCAACGCTTGTTTGTAGCGAGGAATGGCTTCATCCAATCGGCCAGCGCGATGTAGCTGCAAGGCTTCGTCGGCCAGTCTCGTTGCGAACTCATTCTTTCCAGTCACGGGATTAACTCCATCCGATTGAGTCTAGTCAGCAGCGTCTTGTTGGCGGATCTGTTCGACGATTTTCGTCGTGGAAACATTAACGCTCACTGTCGTCACGCAAACAGTACCGCCGTAACTTTCGACAATCTCTTTGCCCACTACTTCGTCGGGCGAATAGGTACCACCTTTTACGAGTATGTCGGGACGGATTTTCGCGAGCAGATCGCAGGGCGTGTCGACGTCGAAGACGACGACATAGTCGACACATTGCAATGCCGCCAGCAGTGCAGCGCGGTTCTGTTGGTGGATGACTGGACGCGATTCGCCCTTCAACCGACGGATGCTGTTGTCGCTATTCATGCCGATAATCAGGAGGTCCCCCAGCGCAGCGGCCTCCTGCAAATACGTCACGTGACCCACGTGTAACAGGTCAAAGCAGCCATTCGTAAATACGACCGATTGGCCACGCCGTCTCGCGTTATCGGCAACCTCCGCCGCTTCGCTGGCGGAGATAAGTTTGCTTTGAGTCAGGCCGGATTCGCCACTAAGTTCTTTTTCGATTTCAGTTCGAGGTATCGGCACGACACCGACCTGCTCGACTTCTAACCCGGCCGCAACATTCGCCAATTCAATACAGTTGGGTAGTGAAAGTCCAGCCGCTTGCCCTAACCCCAGCGTCGCGAGAACGATGTCGCCAGCGCCGGTGATGTCGTAGACGCGTCGAGGGCGAGTTGGAAAGACTTGCTCTTGGTCACCGGCAACCAAGACCATCCCATCGCGATCTAACGTGACCACTACGGCGTCCACACCGAATTGTTCGCAGAGTCGCCGGCCCGCTAACTTTGCCTGTTCGA
>JBLHLE010000091.1:0-11895 GCA_047620805.1 Pirellulaceae bacterium | reverse complement strand
CGAGGTGCTTGGGGTCCGAGATCTTCTTTCCCGGATTAGCGCGGGCAGTGCCGATCAAAATGCCCTGCGAGTTGCGGGTTCGCTTGAGGACTTTGTGGTTCATCTTGATGTAGTCTTTGCCTTCTACCAGCGGATTGGCCGGATCGAAGTTGATCAAATTCGAGTAGCCACGTTTAATGCCGAGGACTTCGATATCGTTGCGAAGAAACGAAACGGCGGCTGCCGAAATTACAGCGTTGGCACCTGGAGCGGGACCGCCTGAAAATAGTATGGCGACCCGCTTAAAATCGTGTTCGGGCTTTGGGGGACGGGAAAGTGAAGTGGACATGGTTCTCGTTCCTTCGTGATTAATTTGCGCCGTCTGTATTCGAAATTGACAGTTGTTTAAGCAGCTGCCAATTTTAGAAGGAGCCAGTTGTGTTGAAAAGACGCAAGAGGGGTTGAAAGGCGACGTGAGTAGCGACGCCGATTGACGACCAGCATCTTCAGGTTTGGTGTATTTACATCAAAGCATACGCAATGTTGTCGCTGGATTAGCTGGTCCAGGTTCGCTCGACAAACTTGGTGTCGACCAAGCCTTCGACAAAGTCGGAATGATGCAACACTTCCTTGTGGAAAGGCACTGTTGTTTTGATACCTTCGATGCGGAGTTCATCCAATGCTCGGAGCATGCACTGAATCGCTTCGCGTCGAGTGGGTTGATGGACGATCAGCTTGCCGATCATCGAATCGTAATAGGGAGGTACGGTGTAACCTGAATGTGCGTGCGAATCGAATCGGACTCCCATTCCGCCAGGAGCGATCATGTGCGTGATGGTACCGGGAGAGGGTTGGAAATTCTTGGCGGGGTCTTCGGCGTTAATACGGCACTCGATCGCCACTCCACTGCACTTCACGTCTTCCTGGCGAATGTTGAGTGGCACGCCGGCGGCGATGGAGATTTGAGCGCGAATTAGGTCGATACCCGTCACCATTTCCGAGACCGGGTGTTCGACTTGGATGCGAGCATTTACTTCGATGAAGTAGAAGTTGTTCTCCTTGTCGACGATAAATTCGACGGTGCCCGCATTGTGATAGTTGGCTTCCCGTATCATTCGGCAGGCGGCTTCGCACATTGCGCTCCGTGTTTCGGCGGGGAGGTTGGGAGCTGGACTCTCCTCGATCAGCTTCTGGTGTCGGCGTTGCGTCGAACAGTCTCGTTCCCAGAGATGGATCACGTTGCCGAACTTATCGGCCAGAACTTGAACTTCGATATGCCGAGGCGACTCGACATATTTTTCGATATAGACGCCCGCGTTGCCGAATGCTGCCGCAGCTTCCGTTTTGGCGCCCTGCAGTGCCGACTTCAAGGCCAATTCGTTGGAGGCGACTCGCATTCCCTTACCGCCACCGCCGGCCGTGGCTTTGATCAGGACGGGGAAGCCTATTTCGGCTGCGACTCGAGACGCTTCTGCTTCAGTTTCGATCAGGCCGTCGCTTCCGGGAACGACGGGGATGTTGGCTCGTCGAGCCATGTCTCGGGCGGTGTTTTTGTCGCCCAGTTGTTCCATTGCTTCGGGGGACGGACCGATAAAGTCAATTTTGCATTTGTGGCAAATCGAGTTGAAGCGTGCATTTTCGGCGAGAAATCCATAGCCGGGATGGACCGCTTCGACGTTGCCAACTTCGGCCGCGCTGATTACTTGGTCGACGCGGAGGTAGCTGTCGGCGCTCTTGGCCGGGCCAATGCAGTACGCTTCGTCGGCTAGGTCCAGGTACGCGCTGCCGCGGTCGGCTTCGCTAAAGACGGCAACCGTTTCAATTCCCATTTCGCGGCATGCTCGGATGACACGAAGGGCAATTTCACCACGGTTGGCAATTAGGATTCGCTTATACATCGTTTTTTTCGCGTCCTACCTAACCAGTCGTGTCGATCTTGAAAAGTATCTTATCGAAGTCAACGTGCTCTTCGTCGCCCACCATGACGGCTACGACCTTTCCGCTAATTTCGGCGGGGATCTCGTTGAAGACTTTCATCGCCTCGATGACACAGATCTGCGTCTCTTCGTCGACGTGGTCGCCGACTTTGACGAAGGTAGGCGAATCGGGCTTGGGGCGAGAATAGAAAGTGCCGACCATCGGGCTTTTCACATAAGCGATGTTCGGTCCGTCTACTGCGGGTGCAGGCTCGCCGCTTTGCCCTGGGGCCGGGGCGCTACCCATTGGAGCTGCCGCTGCCATCGGCGGCATGGTGGCCATCGTGATTTCCGGTTGACCACCCTTGCGAAGGCGAATTCTCTTGTTCGAATGCCGAAGGTCGATCTCGCTCAATTCGTGATCGTCCATCATCGCCACCAGTTGGCGAATTCGCTCCACATCAAATACTTCGGAGTCAGATTCGAGTTCCGACATTATTGATCTCCCAACATCTATTCTCGACCTGAATGACGGACAGTTGTCACATTAACCTATTGGTATCTGTGGAGGCGTCCGGCAGTCGGTAGTGGTCCCAATTATGCGTTGACCAAAGTTGTGTTGAGGGGCAAAGTCGATGGCCTGCGGTCGAGTAGCATAAGCGAAGACGTTGCAAAACTAGTTGCAACCCACAAATGTGCTCTCAAAATCTTTGGGAACACTGGACAATACTTCGTGTCCATTGCGAGTCACTAGAATATCGTCTTCGATTCGCACGCCGCCCCAACCAGGGACGTAAATTCCAGGCTCCACTGTTACCACCATGCCAGCTTTGAATTCTCGATGCTGGTTGGCGGCCAACCTCGTCACTTCGTGAATCTCAAGACCGATTCCGTGACCGAGACCGTGTCCAAAGTTCTTGCCGAAGCCCGCATCTGTAATAATGTTGCGGGCAATTGCATCGACATCAGACATAAGCGCGCCTGGCCTTATCGCCGCGATCGCTTGCTCTTGTGCCTTTAACACAACTTTATATATACGTTCAAGTTTGGGCGAGATTTTACCTGTGACTAAGACTCGCGTCAAGTCGCTCATGTACAGGTGTTCATTGGCTCCCCAGTCGATCAAAACGAAGTCACTTTCTCCAATTTGACGGTCCGTAGGGTTGGCGTGCGGCAGAGCCGCGCGAGGTCCGACGCCCACGATCGGCGTAAAACTACATCCCTTCCCTCCGAATTGGCGAATCTGATGTTCGATGTTCGCCGCAATTTCTCGTTCCGTTTGATTTGGCCGCAAAGAGGCTCGAATCACGGCGAATGTTCGTTCGGCCATCTCCACGGCGAGTCGTATCGAGGCCACTTCTTTCGCGTCTTTGATCTCGCGAAGTTCTTCCACTAGGCCGCTGGTGTCGACGAATTCCAGTTTCGTCAATTTCTCCTGGATCGATCCATAGGTGGAAACCGTCAGCGAATCGGCTTCCATTGCCAGCGAAGGAACTTTGGCACGCTTGGTCTGCATATCGATCGCGTCGAGCATCGACTGTCCCGAGTTGCGAATGTCGACATCCAGACCCGGGCATTCTTCGGTCAGTTGAACGGTGTAACGCGAATCGCTCAGCATCACTTCATTCTTGGGGGCGATTAATAAATAGCTGGAGTCACCAGTAAACCCCGTCAGATACGTGACGTTGTGTTCGTTGGTGACCAGCATCGCCGCGGCGCCAGTTTTCTTGACGAGCTTGCGCAGTTTATCTCGGCGCTGAGCATATCGTGACATTAAATTCTCCGAGGAGCGGTTCGCAGTTGGGAAAGTGAGCAGTTAATTAGCAAGCAGATAATTAATCAATAAACCGTTCAGTAATTAATTAGCAGATAAGTATAACGATTTGCGGTGAGCATTTGGTGGGAGAAAGAAATATCACATTATCCTCCGATTCCGACGACGAACATTGCCGCCCAAATGACACCGAAGCAGACCAACACGCAGGCCACGAAACCGCCAATGTCGACGGCATTGGGGCGTTGAAATTCGAGTGAGGTTCCGGGGAATAATTTCTTATGTTCTAGCGCTTTCGGATCGGCATAGGCCTCTTCGAGCGCTTTTTTGTCCAACTCTGGATCCGGATTCACCGGCGTTTTCATCTTCGCATAGTAGCGGTCCAACGCTCCCTGGTCGACCGGTTTAGTGAGCAGGCTGAGCACGATCATGATGACAAAGGGGAAGATGATTTTCGGCGGCAGCTCAAAAGTACTGAGTGTCGCATTGCTCGCTCCAATCAGATCGAAACCGGCGAGGTCGTAAAGGAAGAATTCCAAGTTGAGATTGCCGTTTCCGCGGAATTGGACATCTTCCGCGTATCGCTTGCGAACGATCGTTGTCCTGTCGTCGATTTTTTCCGGCTCGCCAACAGTCGCTGGAACGACTCCCTGCAATGGCTCGCCGTCCGCATCAATGGGGGTCACGCCTCTCGACCAATAGATGGACTTACCACCCGAGGTAACCGTGATTGGCAGCGAATCTCCGACCGTTAATTTATCGACGCCGTTGGTAACCAATGATCCTTGTTGTTTTTGTAAGCCGGTAATCTCCTCCCGCAGTTGTTCCGCGTTGTTGGGTTCTCCCGAGAGTTCATGAGTCTTTGCGGCAATTTGCTCGGTAATCAAATTGACTTGTCTAATGATTGAGTCGCGGCGGGCGACGTCGGAAGGAGCTGCTGTGCGAATTGTCGTCGTCACGACGATGTCATTCGACTTGGCGAACATCTGATTTGTCCTCGTGCTCGGCGAGATGAGTGGGAGCAGGAGTGGCGTCAGGAAAAAGATCACAGTGCAGGAGAGGAAGGTTCCCCAGGCTGCCGCAGTTGTCGCTCGACGCCAATACATCCCCACCCAGAACGGAGCAGCAAACAGAATGGGGACAACCCATGTTAGCTGCAGCTGTTGGAATACGTTCATCATCGAGAGGGAAACGATGACACTTCCAGCCACCACAACGATTCCAGTTAATCGACCGACACGGAGAAAATCACTTTCAGTTGCCTTGGGGTTGATGTACGGCAGGTAGACGTTGCGGACCATCAGTGCGGAGCCAACAACCATGTAGGCGTCAATGGAGCTCATCAAAGCGGCCAACAAGCATGCTAACATCAGGCCCGACAACCCGGGTCCCAAAAGCCTCTTTGAGGCAAACCCCCAGGTGCGTTCGGGGTCGATAATCAACTCCGGTTCGTGGGCATAAAGGGCCAGTGCGATGAGTGCAGTGAGTACCCAACCTACCGTGCAGAATCGTTTCAGGAAGTTGCCGACTACCAAACCGACGCGGGCATTCATTTCCGTCTTCGCAGAACCGCCACCTGTCGCGATAAAGTGCGGTTGGACAACGACGCCGATCAAGTTGATAATCACCACGGCGACGATGCGGTGTAGCGGGAACTCGCTGTTGGTCGATCCCAGGATCGCGAAGTGTTCCTTGGGTAACTGTTCGTGCATAATGCGAAAACCGTCGAGTAACGATTTGGCACCGGGGTCGTACACGTTGATGAGTTCCTGGAGCCCGACAGGGATCAAGATGATCGACAGCACAATGATGCACAGGCCTTGGATCAGGTCAGTGAAGTAGGCCGCTTCCAGACCGCCCATGATGCCGTAAATCAAGACGACTAAGCCAATGATCGGGACCAGCACATACTCGAGTCCAACGGCTTGGCCCATCAGCATCACGGTGTTGGTTCCCATAATTGTGGCGGCAACTTTACCGATTGCCGAGAAAAACATGGAGCCATACATGACCATAAACATCATTCCAAACGCCGTATAACCCGCTCCCAAGGCCTGGGATTGGTATCGTTCGACGAACCAGTCCCCTAGCGTCAAATGCCGCATTCGGCGATACCAGACGCCCGCAATCCAGTAGAATGGCGTTACGAACAGCCAGTACATCACGCTCCACATTCCGCTCATTCCGCTGGTGAACGTAGTGCGTCCGGTGGTTACAGGGTCGCTGGATCCCGTGCCGGCACCGAAGGCAGCGAACGTTTGGAGGAGTTTTCCAAACGACCTTCCACCCATAAAATAGTCTTCGGACTTGTGGATTCGTCGCGAGGCCCAGATACCAATTCCAATCATGACCGCGAAGTATATTCCGAGGACGACGAGATCGAGGATGTGCATCGACATGTTGGGCTCCGAGAGAGGCGATACGTGGTGCGATACGTGGTGTAGTCACAACGGTGCTCGCCATTGTAGAGTTCTCCATGGCCCATGCAACTATCGCGTACAATGAGAATCGAGAGTTTCCCAAACTGAGTTTCCCAAACTGAGATTCCTTAACAGAGATTCCTTAACAGAGTTTCCCAAACTGAGTTTCCCAAACTGAGTTTCCCAAACTGAGATTCCCAAACTGAGATTCCCAAACTGAGATTCCCAAACTGAGATTCCTTAACAGAGTTTCCCAAACAGAGTTTCCCAAACTGAGCCGAGATTTAGAAATAGCGAGTAAAAGATATGGCGGAAGATGCAAAGAATGTGACAAATACGAGCGACGTAACTTTTGCAGCGGACGTTTTCGAGCGATCCAAGGAAATTCCTGTTGTCGTCGATTTTTGGGCCGATTGGTGCGCCCCTTGTCGGCAATTGGGCCCGATTTTGGAAAGCATGGCCGCGGAGTTCGACGGTCAGGTAACTCTGGTAAAAGCGAATACCGAGTTGGCTCCGGAAGCTGCTGGGCAATTCAATGTCGAATCGATTCCAGCCGTCTACGCAGTCGTAAACGGTGAGATCGTCGATGTTTTCAACGGCGTGCTCCCCGAACCTCAGCTGCGCGAGTGGTTTGAGCGTCTCGCAAGCCACGGTCAGCTAATCACCGCGAAACGACTCGAGGAATCGGATCCCGCGAAAGCGAAGGAGATCTATGAGAACCTGCTCGGCGTTCTAAGCGATCCGGTGGTCGCCGAAATTGGACTTGGCCGTGTTGCGCTTGCCGCTGGTGACTTGGATTCGGTTCATGCGACCATCGAAAAACTCGAAGCCAGAGGGTACTTGGAGCCCGAAGCAGAGCAATTGAAATCCGCCGCCGAACTCGCAGGCGGAAGTGACGCCAGCGACATCGACCAGTTGCGAGCGGCAGCGGCAGACGAAAAAAACTACGCCGCCAAGATCGAACTAGCTCGTGGACTCGCGCAAAACAAACAATACGAAGAAGCTCTCCAAATCGCACTCGACGTAGTGATCGCCGACCGGCAAGGCGCCGGCGACGCCGCCCGAGCTTTCATGGTCGACGTGTTCAAAGCGCTGGGGCACGAAAGTGAAATGGTCTCGAAATTCCGCCGTCAGCTATCGATGGCATTGTATTAACGGTAAACGCAAATTTACTCCCAGGGCGGTGCCGGCGGTGCCCCAGGCTGAATTGTCCCGTTTGGTGTCGATTTGTACTCGACGTTTCTCCAGGTCTTTCGCCGGTGCTCCATTGGGAAACTGTTTACACGCTGAGTCAAGTCTGCGCGAATAATAGTTATTGTGCCGGAGCGAATTACCCACAGTTCGCGTTGTCGTTGCAGCGCATGGCCGTTGGTTTGCGTCGATTCAAGTTTCCATATGGCTACGAGGTTGTCGTCAGTCTTCCCGCGTCGAAAGGCAAGTACGATCGCGAACATTCCAATCACGATGATCCAGAAGGCGTTTCGGCGATACTCCGACATCGAATTTATGTGGCCTTTCTACATGCTCGGCATGTCTACACTGCAAATTCTTCTCTTGGCAGTCTAATAGTCGATAGGAAAATCTGGATCTGTTGAGTTGAATGTATGCTGTCTGCAAGTCGGCGGCAACTCGAACGGCGTCTTCATGGCGAATTCATGAGGGCAGGTCTCAACCCAACTTCGGCGAACGAAAAAGGCCATCGATTCGCGCAGCGAATGATGGCCTTGATTAGTGCGTTTGGTGGTTCGCAATGGCTCTGCTGTGTTAACTCCCTAAGCCGCTGAGTAGTTCGTCGGCGGCGATCAACAGGTCGCGACGGCTGACTTGCCCGACTAGTTTGCCGGATTGTAAGACGGGTAATCGACGATACGGCGTATTCCAAAACACTTGGGCGATTGAGAATATATCGTCTTCGGGCGTAATTGTCTTTGCATCGATATCCATAAAGGCTTCGATCCTTCCCGCCGGCAATTGCTCACGGACTTCATCGCTGACCTGGGAGTCTCGAATACCTTGGCTTTCAGGCTGATTGTGCAAATAGCCGGACAGGTGGTGCTGCGTTCGAAGAACATCTCGGCGACTCACTTGTCCTAACAGACGATCTTTCTTTACGACGGGGAGGCGGCGATACGGTGTCTCCTCGAAGATGCGGACGACTTCCATCAGCTCCACGTCTTCATCGATTAATCGCTCGCGTTCGGTGTTCATGTAACTGTCGACGGTCGTACCCGGCAGGCGATCGTAGGCGGCCGCGATCAACACTTGCATCGCCGTCTTTTCGGAGAAAACTCCCAAGAAATTCCCTTGGCTGTCGACAACCGGCGCACCAGATACTCGTCGCGAAATCAAATCATCGATCGCATCGAAGACATCTGCTTTCGGAGAAAGTGTCACCAACTCCCGAGCCATAAATTGCTTGGCCGCTGTTCGTTCAAATTCGGCCAGTCGCGCCGTTTCTCTCAACACATGCATACAGCATTTTTCGGAAAAGAGACCCAGGTAGTTGCCGTCTTTATCGACCACCGGCGCCCCCGATATGCTGCAATTGACCAGCTGCGAGATACCATCAAAGACATGGGAATTCGGAGACAGTTTGACTAAGTCTACGACCATAAAGTCACGAGCCGATTTGACGACGATCATTGCAGGTCCTTTCTCGTTGAGTGGACAGAAGAGAAGAGATCAACGACGGCTGAGATTCAGAGCGAAAGAAAAGTCGTGTCGCTCTGCCTAAGCAACCCCTCTCCAAACTAAACGCTGAACGACGACTTGTCAAAAGTTTCTAACTAAGTAGATCGTGAAACTATTCACAAGTAGACGACTGTCTAACGAGATTCGTCATTACTCATTTGGCAACCAAAGCTTGCCATCAAAGCAGACAATGCAGTTGTGAAAAAGATCACAATGTGTGAGGTTGCGTAATTTCGCTAGTTTAACTTCGAAATAAATTCTCGGGCGTCGCTTAAGTCGTCGAGCAACAGGTCGGGATTGCCATTGGCGAGAAGCTCGCGATCGACTCCGCCTGTTAACACCGCGAGAACATTTGCATTTATCGCGCGTCCACATTGAATATCAGCAGGCGTATCACCGAGCACCCAAACACGTTCGCTGGGAACTTCGGCGTCGAGATGATTACAGGCGTTGGCATAAGCTAGTCGCGCCACATCATCTCGGTGCGAATGATGTTCTCCAAATCCGCCAAACTCAAAGTACCCGGATAGGCCGAAGTGATTCAACTTAATCTCCGCGGCGCGTTGAGTGTTACCCGTGAGCAGTCCGAGAGCGACATCCGTGCGGGGCCGCAGTTCATCGAGCAGGTCGTGGACACCGGGGAGGACTCGACCGGGTCGTTCGTTGAGAGTGTTTGGGAGGATGCCGAGATAAGTTTCCTGGAAGGTGTCCCAATTCTCTTGAGTGTTTTCGATATCGTGGGCGGCGAACAAACTGGAAATGATTCCCCGGTCCGTGCAACCGTGTACCGGTACGGATTTCTGTCCCGTTTTGCCAAATGCTTTTTCGCAAACTTGATTCAGGGCTGCGATACCTGCGCCGCCGGACCGAATCAACGTTCCATCGATATCGAAGAGCAAAACGAACATATTCTAATTTTCATGTTGAAGGTTTGGCCCAAGTTGGTTGGGGCGATTCAAAGGTCAGCCGTTCACCGGTTTGAGGGTGAGCGAACGCGATTTGGTGGGCGTGAAGGCAAAGCGGTTCAGCGTTGACATCTCGCGTTTGCAACTCGCCACGTTTTCCGTCGGCGAGGTAGATCGTATCGCCACAGATTGGCAAGCCGAGGTGCCACAAGTGAACTCGAATTTGATTGGTTCGACCCGTCCGCGGCCGTGCGATTACCAGAGCAGTGCCGTCGTCAAACCGTTGGACCGTTTCGAAATCTGTGTGGGCCGGAAGACCAGAGGGTGAAATTTCGCGACCACCTGCCTGCGAAGGCCCGCTGGTAATTGCTGCGTCGCAAGCGAAGATGTCGTTCGCTGGATATCCGTAAACTCGCGCCAGATAAACTTTGTCGACTTCGCCGCGTTCAAACTGTGGTTGCAGTCGCGACGCGAGTTTGCGTGTCTTTGTTAAAACGACGACGCCCGATGTATTGGCGTCGAGTCGATGAGCCGGGCGGGGATGAAGCGGTGCATACACTCGGTCGAGAATGTACGTCAGAGTGTTGCGGTTGAAACGTCCACAAGGATGCATTGGCAGCGGTGCACTTTTTTCGATGACGATGATTGCGGAGTCTTCATAGAGAAAACGAATGTTGGCATCGACGTCGGGCTCAATCGTTCCAGGCAATACGTGTTCGAGTCGTTGACCCGCACGGATAGTAGTAGTTGCGCCGACAACCTCTTGCTCGCGGGTTATCCTTTGTTCGTCGCACTCCTGTTGCCAGTATTCTCTTCCCATGTGGGGATGAATCAGGTTGAGGAAATCGATCAACGGAAAGTTATCGCAACGCTCGGGAACATTCATGGGGCGGTAGTTGATATACGGTTCACTGCCAGGAAGTGGGTTGATAAATTCGGCCAGCGCGGTAGCTCTCTGTTGAAGCTGTTCGCTCATGACAACGGCAGGCGGAGTGTAGCAATAAGAGCAATGTTCACCAGCGAGATATTTGGGGGATTGCTGATCTTCCGCAGACAACGAGGCCTGGCAGGCGAAGCATTGAGTTGTGTCTGTTTCTGTCAAATTGGGATCGACGGTGACGCGTTGATCGAACACAAAGCAATCGCCGTCGTAGTGAGCTTCTCCGCACTCCTCAAAATATTTGAGGATGCCTCCATCGAGTTGGAAAATTTGTTGAAATCCCTCGCGTTCCATGTACGGACCAGCTTTCTCACAGCGGATGCCGCCAGTACAAAACATGACGATCGGTTGCTCTTTCAGTTCGTCTGACAACTCATGGACCGCAGCAGGAAATTCGCGGAAGTGGTCGACGCCGATCGGCAATGCGTCTTTGAAAGTTCCGAGTTCCACTTCGTAGTCATTGCGAACGTCGAGAAGGGTTACAGGGCGACCTTCGTCAAGCCACTGTTTTAGCTCTCGAGCACTGAGCTTCGGCGAAGTGCGTTTTTGGGGGGCAATGCCATCGACTCCAAAGGCAATGATCTCTTGCTTGATCCGGACCAGCATTCGATTGAACGGCTGGTAATCGCTCCGGCTCCGCTTGAACTCCATGTCACTGAAACGCGGGTCCCGACGCAGCTCGACGATGAACGCGTCGATATTGGGCTCGTCGCCGGCGATAAAGAGGTTGATCCCCTCGTGCGCAATCAGAATAGTCCCCTTCAGCTGCAAACGCTTGCAAAGCAACTTCAACTCGCTACGCAGGTCCTGCAGTTCATCGATTTGGACAAACCTATATGACGAAATGTTGGTGATTTTAGTTTGCTTGGGGCTCGTTGTGGCATTCATCAAACAGCTCCAGAGTGACGCATTTTTACGCAGGTTATTATCAACTATTCTTGGGTTGGTGAAAATGCGGGGCAAAACGAATGCGGGGCAAAACGAATGCTGGCCAACGAATGCGGGCCAACGAATGCTGGCAAAAGAAATGGGGCAATGAAATGGGGCAATGAAATGGGGCAATGAAATTCGGTTCAGGTGGATTTGGACAAGCCATTGAGGGCCATGTTACAGACGCGTTACTCAAGTTTACCCCGACGCGCGGTACGATATTAAGAGTGAGGCTGGCGACAGACTAGGACACTTTTAGGAGAGACCGTTTTATGCAACATTCGAGAAAACGCACGCGATCGATGGGGTTGGTTGCTCTGAGCGCAATCGGCTTATCGGG
>JBLHLE010000090.1:0-11915 GCA_047620805.1 Pirellulaceae bacterium | reverse complement strand
GTGCCGCTGGGACTATCCCCACAGTGAAATACTGATAGCTGGCGCCGCAGCCGTCAAAGATCAGCATCGTCGAGCAGAGCGCGAAATAGATTAGCGTTCGTCGCCAACTTAGAGTTGGCTTTGACGCTCGTGCTGCGGATGAAGTGGTTTCCTCGGCCATTATTGCCTATCGGGCGACTGCAAACCAATAAATCAGATACGGTTCGCTTTGAGTTCTTTTAAGGAATAAACGGTATCTCGCCATTGGATGCCCCCACGCGAAATCGCCAGAATCATCGCTCGCCATTGGATGAAGATGCTGAGTATTACGGCGAAGGGAAATCCGAACGCGATCCAAAATGGCAAAAGGCTGTGTCGAGCGGAATTCGCGGTGAGGGCGATCCAGAGGATAGCGGTCGCGATCGATAGATATTGAGCTAATCCCGTTGTCCATATCGGAATAATATAAGGTCCGACGCCAATCACGAATAGAAATAACGTCGAGCAGACGACCATGCTGATGCTGTACTCGACAATGGCGAATGTGTTTTTCTCGAGTCCGCGAGCCATTTCCCAGATCGACTCATACCAAGGTACATACATCATGCCCGCGCCGACGAGGCAATCTTGTGAGTAGCGGTTCAACTTTATTAACTTGCCGAGCTTTAGATCATCGTCGGGTCGCATGCGAATTGGTTCAAAGCCGCCGATGTCTCGAAAGGCTTCCATGCGAAGGAGATTGAAGGCTCCGATGCCAATGTGTGCGTTGCTGTTGGGGTTCCGAATTGCCCAGGGTCGAATCAACACCATGAAAAACATCGTGAAAGTTGCCACGAAACATTTGAGGATGACGGAGGGCATGCGGGCTTCGGGTGTGATAGCCAAGTGGTCGATGTGGTGATCGACGACCCAGGTCATTGCTCGACGAAGCAGCGAGGGGTCCATGACGACATCCGCGTCGGAGAATAGCACATAGGGCGATTCGACATTTTGAGCTGCGGAATGGAGTGCGTGATTCTTGCCGAGCCAACCGTCGGGCAGGTGGTCGACTTGGACGACCGCAAGTGTTGGAAACTCAGCGCTGAGACGGTTGAGGATCTCAGCCGTTGAATCCGTGGACCGATCGTTGACGACTAAGAGTTCATAGTCGGGGTAGTCGAGTTGCAGAAGAGACCGAATTCCAGTTTCAATGTTGCGTTCTTCATTGCGGGCGGCGACGACAATTGAGACGCGGGGCCACTGGTTCAGCTTCGGTTCGACGTCAAGAACTCGTTTAAGTTGTCGATCACCTCGAAGCCAGAGGCCACCGACCAATACAACGACAACTAGATTGAATGCAGCAATCGTGATCCAGAGGATTTCCACGGACGTACCTGTGTGTTTGCGTGCGATTGACGAATTTTCAGGCACGCACTTGGTCGCTGCATGCGTTGTTTTATTTCCGCGCCTATTCAAACTAGAGACGCTTTAACTAGAGACGCTTTAACTAGAGACGCTTTGATTCGCCACGTTTTGAATTTCCGCGCGAGCGGTTCTTAGGAGGGAGTTGTTCCAAAAAAATCACCTTGTCGCACCTTTTGGCCACGGACGTATTCTGCCACTTCCATTACACGTTTACCAGCAGGTTTGATATGAGTTAGGGCGAGGTATCCGTCACCAGTTCTAATCCACACTTCTTTTCCGTCGGACAATGCGACCTGCCCTGGCTGTAGTGCCGTTGTTTCCGGATCGGTGATGGCGTCAATTGTTTCGGGGCGAACTTGTTCGAGGATTATTCGAATCGGCTCGGCGGAGCTTCGCAGCCAATTGGTGTAAGTTCCCGGCCAAGGTTTGAAAGCTCTGACTTGATTAAACAATTGCAACGTCGACTTGGTCCAATCGACGTCGCCGTCGTTCCTCTTAAGTCGCGGAGCTTTGGTGGCAGCCGTTTTGTCTTGCAGCGTACCAATTTCGCTTTCGCCATCCCAATCGCTGAGCAGATCAATCGCCGACAGAACGGACTCGACGCCCATTTTGGAGAGCCGATCTTCGAGTGTAATCGCGTCATCCGAGTCGGCAATTTTCGTCGTGTCTTTGGTCAGACAGGGGCCAGCGTCCAGGCCCGGTGTCATGTGGATAACCGTAATGCCAGTTTCACTTTCGCCGTTATACAACGCCCAATTAATCGGCGCGGCACCGCGGTATTTGGGCAGGATGGAACCGTGGAGGTTGACGCCGCCATACTTGGTCAGCGCCAAAGTGTCTCGCGAGAGAATTTGACCATAGTCGCAAACGACCAGCAGTTCGGGTTTCCAGGCGAGGATTTTTTCGTGTGCTGCTGGTTGGTTTACATCGTCGGGCGCGTATATTTCGATGCTGTGTTTTTCGCCTGAATCGCGCATCGGGTTTGGCGGAGCTTTGCTGCGCCCGCGAGCTGGGGGCGTGGGACGAGTGATTAGGGCGACGACTTCGTGTTCGCTCTTTAGAAGTGATTCGAATGTTGGTACGGCAAACGGGCCGGTACCCATCATCAAAATTCGCATCCAGTTACCTTTTCCTGTTCTCCAAAGCGATTGAAATTAGCAGTAGCGTTCTTCCCACTCTTTCAGACCCGCCAGGATCTCTTCATTAGAGGGGATTTGTCCAGTTTGTTGTTTGCTTTGATAGTCGATCTCGAATTCTTCTAGCTCATCAATTATGTTTGCGCGAGCCGTTTCCGTCACGCGATCGGTGAACATAACGCCGTCGAGGTGATCGGTTTCGTGCTGGATTACTCGCGCGAGTAAGCCATCTACGTCGGCTTCGAGCTCTTCGCCTTTGAGGTTAAAGGCGTTTACGCGAACTTGTTTAGGCCGTTTTACGAGTGCGTAAACCTGCGGAATACTTAGGCAACCCTCTTCGGCTTCCTCATTTCCTCGGGGGCGACTGATGACGGGGTTAATGAAAACCATTTGCTCGCCGTGTTCGGGGTCCGAGTCGAGATTGACTACGAAGAGCCGGATTGGCAGATTGACTTGGTTTGCCGCCAGCCCAATACCTTTGGCTTGATACATTAATTCGAACATTTCGTCCACAATCGTCCGTAACGCCGCGTCGACGCGTTTGATGGTTTTGGACTCGTGACGAAGTGTCGGGTGGGGGTGGGTCACAATCTGCAAGTCAATTCTCCCAATGTGTGTTTTCCGGCAAATCGCCGAACCAGTGATTATAGGCAGAGTGGGCTTCGCTCGGGAGGGCAGAGAGGATCTACGTTGACGGCTGCCAGGAGGCTGCATAGAATTCAGAAAGAAGTGTCCTAATCTATTATGCAATAACGGTTTCGGAACAGCGTATGGCCCCGTCGTCGGCATCCACAATCGGCATTTCGCCGACTGCGAACTTCTCACGCAGAGGGCTACCGGCGTGGATTATGTCGACTGTGTTGCACTGTATCTTGTTAACCCTGCTTGGGTTCCTGCTTCAAGTCGTCCCTAAAGGCGCCGCTGTCGAACCCAACCGCGACGGCGGAATTGTGCTGGTACAGCAGAAAAATAACGCCACGGAGTACTTCTCCGAAGCAGATGCCGCTGCGAATAGCTCCTCTGAAAACTTCTCCCAAACAGCACGCCAGGATGGCAAAATCGACCTTCCGAACGACGGAGTCGCTGCCAGCACGGGCCAGGGGCTGATTCAGTTACCTGACGTGGGCGACTTGGTTGGTGGTAGCGGAGGTGAGGTTTCCGCGCCGGATGTCGGTGCGCTGACGCAAGGCAAGGGGCCATCGCGCAACATCGATGGCAGCACTCAGACGGGCGTTTTTGGAGTTGCAGGAAAGGGCTCGAAGTTTGTCTATGTCTTCGACCGTTCGGGTAGTATGCAGGGCTTTCAGGGCCGGCCGCTCAACGCTGCGAAACGCGAATTGATCAGTTCGTTAACTTCGCTAGATTCAGTTAATCAATTTCAAATCATTTTCTATAACGAGCGAGCGTTTGTTTTTAATCCGATGCATCCGCAACCCGCGCGGCTGCTGTTTGGAGACGACAGCAACAAACGCTTGGCTGGCGAGTTTATCAACGGCATTATTGCCGACGGGGCGACTCGCCATATGCCCGCTTTACGACTGGCATTGAACATGTCGCCGGATGTCATTTTCTTTCTTACGGATGCCGCTCAGCCCACGTTGACCGAACCGGAGATGATGGAACTTCGGCGAATCAATCGCAGCGATGCGGTGATTCACACCATCGAATTCGGAACGGGGCCGTTTCCAGGGGGCGCGAACTTTTTGACTCGACTTGCCGAACAACATCGCGGCCAGCATGTGTATGTAGACATTAGTCAGCTTCCCCGCTCTTAGACGCATCCTCGTTAATCAAGGCATCCACTATCCGAATGTTTCTACTCAATCATTCAATTTCCCGAACACCCAGGCTGCGTCAACTTCCTCTCGCGATGTGTGCGCTGAGTTTAGCGCTGTGCGCGAATGCCAGTACGTGTTTCGCGCAAGCGGCAGACTTGATCGTAATCCGTACATCGGACAAAGCGGGTTCGCGAGAGTTACGTTGCACCGTGACTGAATACACGGGAACGGAGTTGCGGTTTCGCACGTCCTCTGGTCGAGACGAATCGATTGCCGCGGCGCAGGTTCTTTCTGTCGCGACATTGAAAACTACAAATCACACCGAGGCAGAAAAACTGTACGAGGTTGGAGATTTCAGCAAGGCTCTCGGGCTTTACCGAGTGGCGATTCGCGAGGAAACTCGACGTTGGATGCGGCGGCAGATTCTAGCACAGATGGTCGTTTGCTTTCGAAATACTCAGCAGTACGAAGCTGCGGGCGATACCTTTCGGCTGATTTACCAAGACGATTCGACGACTCAGTATTTCGATGTGATTCCGCTGTCTTGGCGGACGGCCCAACCGTCGACGAGCTTGCAACAGCGAGCGCTAAGTTGGTTGGAACTTGACGACAATCCGGCGGCGCAATTGGTCGGGGCCAGTTGGCTTATGTCGACACAGCACCGCGCGAAATGTCAGCAGGTTCTCAATAAACTAGCAGCGGCGAAAGACTCCCGAGTTGCAATGCTGGCCGAGGCCCAGGGCTGGCGAACGGAGATCGTGACGGCGGACTTGGAAAAAGTAAAAGTGTGGCAAGAGCGAGTACGGCGGTTAGCTCCCAGGTTGCAGGTCGGTCCGCAGTTCGTCATTGGGCAAGGGTTGTTGCGCAATAAACAGTATGCCACCGCGGCTTTAGCATTTATGCGAGCACCGATTCTCAATCCAAATGATATTGAACTCGCGTCCAACGGTTTGCTCGCTGCGGGACAAGCACTCGAAGGAACGCAACAAATTGGCCAAGCGATACGAATCTATCAGGAAGTAATTGCCGATTACCGCACGTCGCTTGCTGCCGACGAGGCGACATTGAGATTAGAGGGACTTTCCAGTCCGAACGAATAAACGCGGACTACACGAATGGGCTAAAGCTGACGACTGAAGTTCGAAACTTAAAATATCGAAAACCTGAATCCGAATGCTGGAGTTTTGTCCAGTAAGAAGGAGATAGACCTTTGCAACCAATCCAAACAGCTTGGCGTTTTGTTCTTCCAATCGCCGTACTTGTCTTAATGACCACCCTAGTTTTTGCGCAGGACGGGTCGCTTCCGGGTGGTCCAGACGTGAATCAGACTGCCGGGCAAACTCCCGTCGCCGATAGCAGCCCGAGCGGATTCTGGGGGATTCTGTTCTCGGGTGGAATTGTGGGCGCAATGATCGTCCTCGTTTTGTTCCTGCTCTCGCTAACCGCCGCATATTTGGTCTTTGAGCAGATCATGAGTATTCGGCGTAGTGAGCTAGTACCCGCAGAGATTGGCGAACAAGTGCGGCAGCTGCTGGCAGTTGGCCGGATTAGCGAAGCCGATCAGATCTGTCGAGCGAACCCGAGCTTCTTGTCATTTGTCCTGATCAGCGGCCTGGCGGAGATCGAGGGTGGTTGGTCATCCGTTGAAAAAGCGATGGAAGACGCTTTGGCGGAGCAATCTGCTCGATTGTTGCGAAAGATCGAGTACCTTTCGGTGATCGGCAATATCGCACCGATGGTTGGTCTGTTGGGTACAGTGACAGGAATGATCTTCGCGTTTCAGCAGGTTGCAACAACACAGGGGGGCGCGACGGCGGGTCAACTGGCCGAGGGTATTTATCAGGCGTTGGTGACAACGGTTGGCGGACTGATTGTCGCCATTCCGTCACTGGGCGCATTTGCGATTTTTCGCAATCGAGTCGACCAGTTCACTGCCGAAGCGGCGTATGTCGCGTTGCACTCTTTCTCGCCAATAAAACGACGATTCACCGCGGTCACTCCACCGCCTCCTCCAGCAGAGGAGACGAAGTAATGCGAGTACCCGATCGCCATCACAACTCGGGGGGGGAGTTCAACATGACGCCGATGATCGACGTCGTTTTCCTATTGATCATTTTCTTTCTCGTATCCAGTCATTTGGCAAAACAAGAGTCGCAGATGGAGTTGCCGTTGCCGGCTGCGGATAGTGGAACTCTGCCCGACGAACAGCAGGCTAACCCCAGGATTACCGTAAACGTATTGAACGATGGGGCGCTGATGCTGTCCGGTCGCACAATCACGGCCGTCGAATTGCAGCAAATACTGGTCGCCAAGAAGACGACAGACGGTCCCGATTTGGAAGTGCGAATTCGCGGTGACCGCCAAGCTGGTTATCGATTTGTCGAGCCGATAATGTTGAGCTGTGCTCGAGCGGGGATTTGGAACGTAACTTTCGCTGTCTATCGTACGGAGGACGTAATACGATGAGAAAACCATCTGTTTTTTCGAGCCGCCGCAGCGAGTTGGATATCAAGATGACGCCGATGATCGACGTCGTGTTCCTGTTGTTGGTGTTCTTTGTGTGGACTGCGAGTTTTCAGGTAATCGAGCACGTTTTGCCGAGCAGTGTTTCCGCGGTAATGGGGACATCTCCCGTCGACCCCAACGAGCCGGTGCCGGAGATTGATGACTTTGACGACGTGGTCGTCCGCTTAGTGTCGGAGAATGGCAGAGTTGTTTGGCGAGTGAACGATCAGCCAGTCGCCGACCTCGCCGAATTGAAACGCCAGCTTCAGACGATCGCGACAATTAAACGCGATGCGCCCGTGATCCTCCATCCCGATCCCGATGTATCTCTGGGGGATGTAATCGACGTCTACGATTTATCCCGTTTGGTGGGATTCGAAAAAGTACAGTTCGCCGCATCCGAGTCGATCTAAGTAGGGGAAATTCACCGCCTTTGTTTGTTCCACGCCACTTTCGCATTTATGTGTTTTTCGTCCTCGTTGTCGCGTCGATGTGGCCTAGCGATTGCGCGGCTGGCGACGAAACCGACAACGTCTTTTTGAAGGGCCTGCGAGCGAGGCGACTGTACGAATTGGCGGAACTCTATTGTCGAGAACAACTGGCTCGTCCGGAAATTGACATCACCACTCGAGCCGGATTGACCATCGAGTTGATGCAAGTCTATTCGCAGAATGCTGGTGAGTTGTCGGCAGCGGATCGTCCGGCGATTTGGCAGCAGGCGAACGACGCGGCAGAGCAGTTCAAGTCGCAGTATGCGACGCACTCTCGATCATTGCTGGTACATACGCAGCAGGGATTGATGTTAATTTCGCAAGCCGAGCTATCGCGGCAAGAGGCGGAGATCAGCGCGAATCCAAGTGCGGCATTCAACGCTGCATTGGGTTTAGTCCGCGCCGCGATCCCGCAGCTGGAATCAGTGGAGAAGAGTATCGACGCGGCGGTGCGCGATGCCGAACGGCGTTCCGATTCCCACGGCTTGTCTCCGCAGGAGTTGCTTTCCCTGCAAAACCACGTTCGTTATCAAATTGCCCGCGGGCTGCGGTGCCGCGGATTGTGTTTTCCACCCGAAAGTGACGACCGGGTCGCCGCCATTTCCGAAGCGCTCAATCGACTTCAAAAACCTCTGACAATGTTGGCCCACGACGACCCACTGGTGTTGCAAATTCGACTCGATCAGGCCGAGTATCAGCGGTTGCTTGGAGCGTTGCCGCGAGCGCAGCAGATTGTGACTTTGTTACGCCAAAAGAATATGCCGCAGCAAGTGCAATGGCTGGCGCTGGTGGAGGCAATTCGTTTGGAGATAGCGAACCGTCAACCACAACGTGCATTGGCGCTCATTCCACCGGCGGAAGTGCGGATGAAGGCTCCTGCAGAATTGGATTTGGCCGTGCTCGAAACGATGGTCGCGCTGTGGCGGCAGGCGAATGCCGAGGGCAATGCCCCGGTCGAGAAGCAGTGGCAGGACCGCGCTTTGTCTCAAGTTCGGTATATGGATCAGTCGCATGGCCCGTATTGGGGTCGCCGAGGTCAACAGATATTAGTTGGCTTCGCCGCCAACAACAGCGGCGGGCCGAACAGCGGCAATGCCGAGCTGTTAGCGCTGACTGCGGACGATCTGTATCGCAAGCAGCGTTTGGACGAAGCGATTGACGCCTACGAGAAAGCGGCGTCTGCAGCTCAAGCAGCCAACGATTTGGATCAGACTTTTATACTCTATGGGCGAGCGGCTAAGATCGAACAGTTGCGGTCGCGATTTGTACGGTCCAGTGAACGCTGGCGACAATTGGCTTTGCGGATGCCGACGTATGCTCGCGCTTCGCAAGCACATTTGATGGCAGTGACCGACATGGTCAAGGTCGTCCGCGGCGACTCGTCAAAGGCCGACGCCTACATTGCCTTGATGGATGAGCATATTGCGCATTGGCCACGTGATCCTACCGCGGACCAAATTCGAATGTGGCTTGGGCAAGCGCAAGAGAGTCGTCTGCAGTGGGCGCAGGCAATCGCTGCTTACCAGGCAGTGGCAACAAATTCTCCGCATTTGGAACAAGCTGTCGCGGCCGTCTATCGAAATTGGTTGAGATACCTCAATCAGCAGCGAGATCTCGGCCGCGATATTTCTAAAGTTTCCGAACAAGCAGCTCGCTACTTTCGAGCACTCGTGCTCGATAGCGATCAAAAACTTCCTAGACAGTGGACGAAAACTCATCGAATTGCGGCCGAGGCATTTGCTCGCCTACAGTTGATGTATCTCAATACGGGGTTTGCCGACGTCGAGACGATACTGTCGGCCGCGTTGCAGAATTCACCACAAGCAGATCCCGATTGGATCGCTTCCGCGCGGATGTTGTTGGTCGTTGCACTGGCAAATCAGCCGACGCGGCAAACCGACGCCAGGCAGATCTTGCGGCAGATTGGAGCTCAAGGCGGCGACCCAACTCAGTTGATCGATCTGATCGACAAGCTTTCCGAGCTCCGCAAGGCGGCACCGGACAATATGCAGCTGGGTTTAGCGAACCTGCAACTCGACGCCGTCACGATTGTGCTTCCGACGCGGAGTCGACTCGCCAGTGAAGATCAGCTACGACTGGATCGGGCGCATGCGTCTTCCTTGTCGGCGTCAGGTCAGCGGCGGCAAGCAATGCAGTTGTACGACAAACTCTGCAAGGACTACACCAAGAACGGCGAACTGCAGGAAGAGTACGCGCAATTTCTTCTTGCGGGCAACGATCGCGAATCGTTGCAATTGGCGTTAGATCGGTGGCGACGTGTGGCACGGGGACGCAAGCCAAATACCGACTCGTGGTATCGCGCGAAGTACCATGTCGCGTCGGCGAGATATCGACTTAACGAAAAAGAAGATGTCGTCAAGTTTATTGAGTACCTGTTTATCACTTCTCCTGGAGTTAAGCAGTCGGAGTGGGGCCCGAAAATGGAACGACTACTACAGTTGTGTAAATAGCCGATGTGCGATCGGCTTCGACATTCTGGACAGCGTTTCTCATTAGCATTTCTCAACGGGTCTGCAGAGCGCGATGTTACAAGCTCTTTACAAAAACGGTCGCGCGTCTTGTACAATTCGGGCTGGCCAGCGCAGCGTTGCGATGCTCAATTTCACTCGGCTGATTCGAGCGATGCAGTGCGGTCGCCTTGTCCGTAGTTGTTGACTCACTAATTAATTGGGAGTTCCGAATCATGATGCATTCTCGTCGGAAAATAACCGCAACACGGGTTGCCATTGCGTTGTTGATAGTTGCCGTCCTAGGTAACGGAACATGTTCAATCGGCGGTCCGCCGAGCGACGAACCTGAGAGGAAGAATGCAGCGGCCGAAGTTATTCCACTCGAAGATTGCAAAGCCATTCACCTATTTCTCCACGGTGCGGCTTGGATCGTTAAGTTCTTGCCCGATGGTTCCGGTTCGATTCAGTACGGATCATCGTTTGGGGACGGAGGCAGCTTTCCGCCAGGCACAGCTGATTTTGAGGCCCTCTACGAGGCGACGAAAAAGTCGGTATACACGACCGATAGCACGCCGCACCGATTCACGTTAAATGGCGTCGGGAAGGAGCCGACGTATGGAGTGATGTTCGAGCCGACGGAGGATCGAAATGCCTTGTATTCCACGAATCGGAAGCCGTTGGAAAAGGCTTTCTTGGCGGGATTCAACGCGACGGGCTACGTCAAGAATCAACTGGATTATCTTTATCTTGTCCTACCTCCGTTCGATCGCGAGCGAATTAATTTCGGCGAGAAAGGACCTTCCATTGATGGTGCCAAGTCGATTGGCTTGTTTACCCGATCTGGCTGGCAGTTACATATTCACTCCAATGGTTCTGGGTATTTGTCGAGTCGGAACGACGCGGCGATGAAGGCCTCGTTCCCTGCCAAGACCTTTAAAATGATGGAGGTGTTCGAGCGGATTCAAGCGAAGCCCAGGAAAGATCAGGATGACCGATTTCAGAAACAGCATGTGATTTTTGCCGTCAAACGCCGCAAGTCCGAATACAGAATGGTGGCGTATGCGGCCAATCTCGATGTAGCCAATACCCTCTTTCTCGAAGCATGGAAAAAAGCGATCAAACCGTCCGCGGAGTTTCCGGGGCAGACACTGGATGTCATGTTCACAAATTACCCGCCAATTCGGCCAGCGGCGAAAACGAAACAGTGATGAAAACGATGCGGTAACGAAATCGAAGCAGTGGAGAGCGATCATGGATGACTACATGCGAGCGGCGCTAGATGAGGCCAAAAAGGGATGCGCGGCAGGCGGTGTGCCAATTGGTGCAGTGCTCGTGATCGATAACGAGATTGTGGGGCGCGGACACAATCAGCGAGTTCAAAAGGGAAGCGCGACCTTGCATGCCGAGATGGATTGTCTGGAGAACGCCGGACGTTTGAGCGCTGCGGAGTATCAGAGATCGATTTTGTATTCCACATTGTCACCGTGCGATATGTGCAGCGGTGCTTCGCTGCTCTACGGCATTCCAAAGATTGTCGTGGGTGAGAACAATACGTTTCAAGGTCCCGAGGACTATCTTCGTCAACGCGGTGTGGAGCTTCACATTCTAAACAACGACGAGTGTATAGAATTGATGCGGTCATTTATGGAAACGCAGCCGGAACTGTGGAACGAAGACATCGGCGAGTAACCATCACGCCAAGTTTCAATTAGCGCATAAAAAATGGCGACATCTTGTCGCCGTCGCTTGGGAATAACTTGAGATATGTGTGGTTCGACAGTCATTGTCGAGGCTATTTGTATAGGTAGCTACTGGGTGGTTGGCTTTGTGACTTCAGTTTTCGAGACCGAATCGTTTGACGAATCGACGAGCACGGTGAAGCGCGTACCAGCGTCGCTTTGCAATGTTGTGACTATGTCGCCGTTTCCGTTTCCCGTCGGGCATTTCCGTTCTCCTGAGTTCTCTGCGTGTCTCGGTTAAATTAAGCGAGTCTCTAGTAAACGAATCGACTTTCTGGATCCTGAACTTTGCAGTCATTAAACATAGAAAGGGTCTGCCGATTTTGCGGGTCGCACGACCCAAACGGATGTGAGGGCCGCGACCAACAAACCACCGATGATTAAGAGATTTCCAGTCAACATTTCTGTGCCT
>JBLHLE010000089.1:0-11961 GCA_047620805.1 Pirellulaceae bacterium | reverse complement strand
CTGGGTTGCCAGGCGCTGGAGCTGGGTTGCCGTTTCCGAACGGATCATCGTTTCCGAATGGATCGTCGCCAGCAGCGGGTCCACCGCCACCGATACCAGGAATTGGGAGTGAATCCGCGCCCAATCCGTTGACACCTTTGAATAAGGTATTGCCGAACGCACGACCAATTACACTCAGTGGATCCTTAGCAGCCGGACCGCCACCGCCAATGCTACCTGGAACATCGAAAGGATCGGGTTCGCCACGACCACCAACGGTATTTGGTTCGGGGTCGTCGGTGAAGGGATTGCCTTGATCGACTGGAGCAACATTTGTGGCGGGAGCAACATTGGAATCGATGTCGTCGCCAAAGGGATTATCCGCTACGGGATCATTTCCCATCGGAATCTCTACATCGGCAACTTTTGGTTCCTGATCTTCCGTTTCATTTCGAAGGACAGTCGCTTCCGCGGTTGAATCTTTCTGAAGCT
Source organism: Pirellulaceae bacterium (assembly GCA_047620805.1). Classification (GTDB taxonomy): domain Bacteria; phylum Planctomycetota; class Planctomycetia; order Pirellulales; family Pirellulaceae; genus JBLHLE01. Next base: position 11,490 of record JBLHLE010000089.1, on the reverse strand, counting down.
TATCGCGTAATCCAGTTCGCTCGTCGATGCGCGACTGGAGACGCGTGTCGGTCCGAACCTGTTCCAATTCGAGACGAGCGGTTCCTTGGAGCCGTTGCAATGAAAGGTTGATTTCGCGATTCTGATTCCCCAGCTTCAGCTCCAACGTCGCTCCGCTTTTGAAATCGGCGAATGCTTCGTCCGAACGACCGAGACTCACGTATGACATACCACGAAAGTAATAGACCCGCGGGTCTTTACTGCCTTGTGCGATCGCAGTCGTCAGAAGCTTGTGAGCTTCTGTGTACTGTCCATCGAAGTAGGCGTGAACGCCACGACCGTACAGCTCGACCAGGAAATCATCCTGTGCTCGGGCCGTCGAGTTCGTTAGGGCAATCAGCATCAAGGCGCAAACTGCGATGATGAAGTTGCGTGCCATGAGTAAGACTCCTTCAAAGTAGGCGAGATGACAAATACAAAAATTTGCCACAAAAGACCGTGTTTAAAGTAGTTATGTTAATTTGGTTTGTCTGAAAGAGCAAGCAGAAATGTGGGGCTTGGCTGAGCAGGTAATCGCCGTGATATCGCTGCCAGTAGACTACATAACACTAGGTTTGGCTTTGTGTTACGATTAATTCGCGAAACGCCCACTCGACTGTTTCGCTAATTACTAACCCGGAACATTCATTCCACCATTGCCGGTTATGAGCACATTACGCCGCTACGAAGCCCAAAAAACGTATCAATGGAATTACGATCATCCGCCGCGAGTGCAACCCTTCGCCGCGCGAGAACTCAATGAGACTTGGGGTTTCGCTGGTCACGAAATCACATCACCTTTGGGAGTCGCTGCCGGACCGTTACTCAATGGTGATTGGTGTTTGTACTACGCCAACCTCGGTTTTGATGTCGTTACCTACAAGACGGTGCGCAGTGGCAAGCGACCATGTTACGATCTCCCCAATCTTCAACCGGTCGAATGTGAACAACTTTCCGGTGGCGAAAAGAATCTATCGGTAAGTTCAGAAATGAATGGCAGCTGGGCAGTGTCGTACGGAATGCCATCGCAAGACCCCGCAACATGGCGACAGGACATTCACCGCACAAGAACGCTGCTGGACAAAAAGAAGAAGCTAAGCGTTTCGGTGGTTGGAACGACCCAAGACGGCTGGACTCTCGAACAACTTGCCAGCGACTACGCGCTGTGCGCAAGACTAGCCGTGGATGCTGGAGCGGATGCGATCGAAATGAATTTCTCTTGTCCCAATGTCTCGACGTGCGACGGGCAATTATTCCAAGATGCCTCCGCTGCCAATCGAGTGGCGACGCGCGTTCGTGAATCACTCGGTGATGCGGCACTGTTTGTCAAAGTTGGACACATGACCAGTCGAGACGCCGTCAATCGGTTAGTCGATGCATTAGCTCCAACTGTAAACGGTCTTGTCATGACCAATAGCATTGCGGCTACCGTTGTCGGTTCCGACGGACGGCTGATGTTCAACGGGCAACCCCGCGGAATCTGTGGCGCGGCCATTCGTAATTCATCTATTCGCCAAGTTGAACAAGCGGTTGAGTACATCGGCAAGAACAATCTGCAGCTGGAAGTCATCGGTGTAGGCGGGATCTGCACCGTTGAACACGTAAAACAGTATTTGGCTGCCGGTGCATCGACTGTGCAATTGGCCACAGCAGTTATGTTACAGCCCGATGTTGGCTTGAAGATTAGGGAGCGGTGGTAACAAGCGACGGTATTAGCGATGTCAATCGCCACGTCGGTTCGTGGCACTGATCCGCTATGCGCGTTGCATCAGCGTTAGCATGCAGAACAATCCTGAATAACATCGAATGCCTCCGTGTTGAACGCAATCGCGGCAATATCAATTCAATGACAAGTGAATCCTTCCTTTGACGAATTCGAATTACTCCAAGCGACGTAACTCTATTCGCGCGGTGCATCCCAAAGCGCATTAAAAAGGCCACTTCGATCGAAACCGAAGTGGCCAGTGACTGAAAACACTGTCAGGGTGTTACTTACGGGGTAATGTTTTCCGCCAGTGCAGGCTCGCTCAATTGCGGTGGCGAGGATTGATCCGCGACTGGCTCAACTTGATTTGCATCGGCCAACTCCCAGAGGCCAGTGGTGTCATCGATCCGAATTTGGAAAGTGCCGCGAACCAATCGCATGACTGCAGGGTCGCCGCCGTCGCCGCGATCAAAACCGACGACCAAGGGGAAACGGCCTTTGTGTGAATTTACTTCGCCAGCAGGTACGACAACCAGTTGGCCGTCGACGACATAGCGGAAACCGTTCAAGTTCGCCGTGTTGTCGATCTCAATGTTGTACGTCTTGCGAACCAGGTCCCAACCGTGGTCGCTAACTTTGAATGTGTAAACGCCATCGGTCAAGGAATAGCGGACCAAACCGAAATTGCCGCCGCGGTCAAAGCGAATGATACGCTGCGACGAGGCAGGCAAGGCCTGTTGAAAACCTGGTTCCAAACTGAAGCGTTCGCTGCCAACCGCAAAACCAACATTGCCACCATTCAACTCGGGATTGACGATGATGACGCCACCGCTAATGGCCGATTGGCTCGTCGCCGGCAGCGGGTTGCGAGGAACTGACGGAGCGACCGCATAAGTTTCGGTCGAGTTGGGAATCACATCGACCAATCCCTGGTCGTGCCCGTTGTGCCCGTTGTGCCCGTTGTGATTACTGTGGTTACCGTTTTGGTTACCATTTTGGTTACCGCGATTGCCGTGCAAGATGTCGCCAACGGAATCAACAATGTCTTTCCAATCAGGCTGTTGGTTATTATTGTTGCCGTTGCCATTGTTATTGGCCGGCGGGTTGTTGTTGCCGTTGTTGCCATTTCCACCGTTATTGCCACCGCCGTTACCGGGGAAGAAGTTGCCCAAGTCAATCGGCTTTATTGGCTTGAATTTATTGGGATCGATTTTTCCTTCGTTGATCAATTGAGGCTGGTTGGGTTGGAACAAGTCTGTGGCCGGAGCCTTTGGCTTAATTTCAAACTGAAACCGGCCGTTGGGTTTCGCCTGAAGCGTCTTGCTACCGTTCGCTTTGTTTCCGTTAACGTTATTTCCGTTAACCCGCAGCGTTTGTTTGCCGAGCGCGTTGGCCGAGTTGTTTTGAAGTGCCTTGGTGCCGTTGGCCGAGTTCGATTTAACTTGCTTGGCGATTTCCTCCAAGACGTTGAATTGGGCCGCCGCTTGCTGAGGAGCGGTGAAGAGCATGAGTGAAAGTGCGGCAAAGAGTGCGGTTGAGGTGAATGTGCGAGTCATTTTGGTCTCCTGCTTGGGTCCAAGGGGATATTTTGAGTTTGATTCGTTGGGTTGTGTTCTCGATGAATACCCTTAGTCGCACTCGGTGTGCCAAAATGTCCACTGGGCAGACCACTAGTAGGAAAGTGCTTACCAATAAGCGACTTAAAGAAAATAGAAAGAATTCACGCAACAGCCAAAGCGCATTAAACCCAGGTCTCGCGCCTCAAATTGAGACAACTGGTCTCGTTTTGATGACAGACTCAGAACGAAACGTCGTCGTAACAACAGATCGCCAGGTGCATTCTCCCATTCAGAAGCACGATGGATTCAGCACGATGTCGATATCAGGTTCGATACGGCCTTATCGCCGCAGAATTGGGGGGTTGCGCAATATCGCGTCGGCCTTCATGCCGCGTTCGATCCGAAAGAAGTCTCCACGCAATGGAGGTGGTTGAAGCTGCGGTTGTCCCAGCTGCTGCAGTTGTCCAGCTTGAGGTAGTCCCCACCGAGGAGCGATCCCACGCAAGCCAGCGGGCAACGAATTGGAACCGTAGAATCCATGGGTCCGAACATCGTAACCATCCAGCGCTCGCTCGATCTTCATTTCACCGAGCCCAGTCTCTTCGCTGGCAAACACCCTCTTCGCGACGAATGCAGTTAGAGCGAGCGCGAGGAACGTGGCCACCACCAGTAAACGTTTCTTTGCCATCACAATTCTTCCTCGCGTCTTCCTCGTGCTTTAAGCTCGAGACCATTTCTTACCTAACTGTGCCGACTGGCAGTATCCGTAAATATACCGCTGCGAGACTCAACTTCCTAGTCGCAACCTCCGTCGCTAGCACCATAGATATCGCTGTAGGTGAAAATTGTCGGATGGACTAGATTCACAAATGCGGCGTTTGTAAAAGTTACAAACGGAGGTTCGTCATGGATCCCGCAATCGACGAACTTTTCGGATTTGTCCCTTGCCTTTGAGTGGCTTAGGGTCGAACAATGAAATCGTCTTTCATGTTTGGCTCGCCGTTTGCATTCAATTGGCGAAGCAGATGATTTGCAGGAAGCGAATCAAAAGTGCACGAGTTTCTCAGCGAAGAAACCTCTGTACCTAAATGCGGACAACAAAAACTGTCAAAGGAGTGACGGAGCATGGAAGCTCGAATTCTGCGCAATCTTGCGCTTGTTGCCATATTGTTTTCGTTTGGCGCTAGTCTTTCTTTCGGTGCCAGCCATCGGACGCAAAACTTCATTGTCATGGCGGAGACGAAGGAACTAGCAATCGAAGTTGGCAACGCTGCCGAACGATACCGCCGAGGCTTAGCGATCGAATGGCTCGGTCAAGAACTTCCTCCTTGGGGCGGGCAGAACATCTGTCCCATTACCGTCAAATCGGGACCGAATATGTTGGCCGGCGGAGTGACCAGTTTCGCGTTCGACCGCGGTCGACCATTTGAATGGACGATGGAAGTACGCGGCACTCGAGAACGTGTTTTAGATTCCGTCCTGCCTCACGAAATAACGCACACGATTTTTGCAACTCACTTTGGTCGCCCACTTCCACGCTGGGCGGACGAAGGCGCCTGCACGGTCGTGGAGCACGTTTCAGAACGCCAAAAACAATACGACATGTTGATGGAGTTTCTGACCACCAATCGCGGCATAGCGTTCAACCGCATGTTCGCTATGCGAGAATACCCCAATGACATTTTGCCGCTCTACGCTCAAGGCTACACACTCGCACGATACCTTATCGCACAAGGAGGCAAGCAAAAGTTCGTTCGCTACGTCGGTGATGGAATGCAATCCAACGACTGGACTGCGGCCACCAAGAAACACTACCAATTTCGCGACCTATCCGAACTTCAAGTAACTTGGCTCAATTGGATCAAGAAAAGCAGCCCTTTGGATTTGGTGCAACATCCTCAACTACTGGCTCGCGATTCAGTGATGCGGAGAAATGGCAATGCATCGTTGGTTGCCAGCAATTCCAACTCTCTAACACCCGATGCGATTAACACTCACAACGGCATGGCGCCATTCGGACGCCAACCGCGACCCGTAGCTGCCGACCTTTCGACGCGTCCAAACACCTTCAATTCAACTGCCGATTATCAGGTTCCGTCGGGGCAACCGGAAAATTATGCAGTCGAACAACCAGCGACAAACTCGCTGGCTGGCCAACAAATCACCGCAACTAATACAGGCAATGGGTGGTACGCTCGGCAACGCGATAGCGTTGGACATCAGGTCGCGAACAATTCGGCGAGTGGCGCTCAACCGCCAATAACCCTGGCGCCGCAGCCAGTAACCTCTGACCTAGTCAACGCGCCGCGGCAATTCAATCACTCGAATCTCGCGATCGATCAAGCTCAACCACTGAGCCAGTTCCAATTGCAGCAGCAACAAGCCACGAGGAATCAGCAGATTCTTCAGGCTCAGCGGCTCATTGAAAATCACAATCGACAAGTCGCTCCACAACAGCTCAACAACGGAGTGGTTTTGGCTCAACCGAAACGACCAGAAGACGCGAGAGCTGTCGACGGTTCCCGCTGGCAAAGCTCGCCAAGCAATTCAAACGCGTACACCGCGGTACGACCGATGGCTCCACAACGACCGCAGCAGACAGTTGTCGAACCGAGTCGCGGTGGCGGAAGCTCCTCTCGCGGCTACGAACAATTCGATACATTGCCGATGCGGCGGTAGTGAATCCAAGACTAGTCAAGGTGCATTCTTATTGCGTAGTCCGTCGCGAAAATGCCAAGCCTAAGAAAAATCGGAAAAGAAGAAGCGCGTCAAATGGAAGAAAACCGGCGCGGCGAAGCAGATTGAATCGACTCGATCGAGCACGCCGACATGACCTTGCACAAGTGTCCCGTAATCTTTCACGCCGCGATCCCGTTTGATCGCAGACATTGTCATCCCACCGGCGAAGCCCATCACGGCAATGACCATCGACATACACATGGCTTCCCAAAACAGAAACGGTGTCACTCGCCATAACAGTCCGCCGACCAACGTCGTGGTTGCGACACCTCCGAAGAAACCTTCCCAGGTGCGGCTGGCATTGATGGCCGGCGCGATCACTCGACGCCCCAAGAATTTCCCCCAAATATACTGAAACACATCGCCCAATTGGACCACGATGACGAAGAAGAATAGCAGTCCAACGCTGCTGCCTTTCCAAGCTTCATTGCTGGAATCCGTCAAATCCAGAGTCAACAAAGCCGGAGCGTAACTCAACGAGTAAACGCAGATCAACAAACCTGCTTGGATTTTTGCCGAGCGTTCGAGAAAGCGTTTATGGTCGCCTGACAGTGCAATCCTCGCTGGAATAAACAGCGAAGCGTAAACGGGAATCATGATGCTATACAACCCGTAGAAATCGCCACTTTCATCCGGAAACAGGTCGCGATAAGTCTGCCGCCCAAGTCCGATCAATACATACTGCAATGGCGTGAAAACGAAGAAGACCCAAAATAGCGCGCGGTGGTCTCCGCGCCGAGTTGGAGTCATTGTGATGAATTCTCGCAGCGCCCAGAACGAGACAAGTCCGAACAACACGACTGTTGTCCGAAAACCAAAAAGTACAGCCGCGACGAGTATCGCGCACATCATCCACCAGGCGCGGACTTTTAGATTAAATGTTCGCAGCACGGCCGGATTAACGGCGCTATCCGGCTTGTTTTGCAAGATCCATCCAGCCGCGTAGGCACTTGCCAAGAGGACCAAAACGACGCCTAGCAACCAGCGCGTAGGCAAGTCCAACACCAGATGTGTCGCGACGGAGTTTTCGTCCATCAATAGTGGAGCGAGGAAATAGGTTAATTGCTGAAACATCCCGCTAAATGTCCTTCAGTCGCATTACGGCGTCGCGAGCTCGTGTCAGGAATTCGGTTTTGGGTTCGCCGCGCTCTAACCAAATCGGTGGGCCAATGGTAATGCAACTTAGCAATGGTACTGGCAAAAACTCTCCCCGCGGCAAGACGCGGTTCATGTTGTCGATATATACGGGGACTAATTCCAAGTCGGGCTTCTTCTTGCCAAGGTAGTACAAACCACTCTTGAAATCGCCCATCTCTTCTTCGGCATTCCTGCCACCCTCGGGAAACACGATTAACGAATGCGTATCTCCAATCTCTTTGATCATCATGTCCACTGGACTTTGATGAACCTTAATGTTCATGCGGTCGATCAGCAGCGCGTTCAAACTGGCCGCCATGTGCCGACGAATTATGCCCTTCTCCCAATAGTCCTTCGCCGCGACGGGTCGCGTCAACGAACGAATGTGATGAGGCAAGGAAGCCCACAGCACCAACCCGTCTAAATGACTCGTGTGATTGGCGAAATAGACTCGCTGACACGTCTCCGGTTCAATGCCCACCCAGCGCACGCTAAACCCGGTAATCACTTTCGCGAGCATGGCAAGTATGGGGGCAGTTAATCCCATCGATGTCGACCGAATTCCGTCAAAGAACCATTCAGGGGAACATGCACTCTGTTCATAACATACCCGACCTATTGCTTCGTTATAGTATCGCACCACATATCTCCATCATAGTCCCCACGGGGGGGAGATGTGAACGAGCTTTAGACTTGCTTCGCTTTTAGCGCAGCTCAAAGCTCTGCTTTTGGCCCAGCCATTAATTATTCGTTGCCGCGAGAACACACGCGGTCACAGATATTCCCAGCCCCAGGAAATTCCAGATCCGCAAACTTCTTCGCAGCAAACTTGTTTATCTGCGAGATGCGGGCCCGCCAAACAGAAGTCGTCGAAAGAACTACTGACCACCGCAGTAGCCGCACTTTGACCACAAAATGCCGCCTACAGAAATGATAATGGCGAGTTACCCAACGAGGCGAATCCTTAGTGCAAACCGACGAGGTTCATTCCCGTCTTGCACCAGTTCTTTGCAGTCCCTTGGTTGGAAAAAACAAGTCCCATTAAAGGCGCGTGGGGAACCGTGGATGCGGCCAATTGCAAATGAATAAAATTACTTCGCTCACCCTGCCAAGCCAGAGCGTCTAACGGATCGCAACTGACTAAATCAATCTGATCGAGTCCGCGATCGATCCCCATGTGAATCAGCATCATCATGCTAAGCTGATCGGCCACTTCTCGATTAACCACGTCTCGATCGTCGCCAACATGGATGGCGTAGCAGATTCGATGCCACGTTTGCTGAGCCTGCAAGACGAGTTGCGTAGCAACGATTTTGTCGTCCACTTTTAAGACTAATGCCAGTGATCCTAGGTCGGCAACTCTTCCAATTGCCTCCTGCAGATATGCGCACAATCGCGTGTCGACGTTTGCGTCCTGGTCGATTAAAACGTCGTCAGCATTACCACAACATTGCTGGTACACGGCCGCTGGATCGGAAAGTACTTCGAACGTTGCGCGGCCCGCCTTGACGTAATCGTGAACGATCCGATCGAGTTCTAGTTGCGTGGCTGGCGCGAATCGGCCAACGTACTTCGGCCAAGTCCGCGGCAGGGCGATGCGAAATCGGCGATTGTCGGCCGCGCGATAAACCGGCGTTCCTGCTTCGGCCAACGACGAAATCAGGGTCGGTAGACGGCAGTCGTCCGTCGTAACGCCATCGAATTCAATCGCGTCCCATTGCTTACCGTGACTCTCCAGCCAGTCGCCAATCGCCTCCAATGCCTCGTCGCCAGTGCCAGGTCGAGCGAGCACGGTGGAGCGGATTGGGCGAGTCGGTTGCGAGGCAAGAAAACGTACGACCCGTCCTCTTGTGGCACATCGCTGTCGATACCACGGCGCAATTGCGGCTACGCAACCATCGTCGTCCGTTGCTATGACAACAAATAATTCTCGCTCGCCACTAGCATTGCAACCATACGCCTGCCACCAACATTGGTGCCATTCAAACTGGTTGAATACGTCGTCGCCAGCAAGCTGATTCCATTGGTGGCGAATTGACTCGAGGTCGTCGAAAGACGAGTAGCTGTGAATTTGCATGGCTGGCTGTGAATTGCGTCGCCGATTAGGCGACAAGAGAAAAAGAAGAACGCAATCGACCAGTGCAGAATCGTGGGTGGTCAAATCGTTGGTCGATTGCGTTCCGCGAGGTGTATCATCAAAGCTGTTGCTTCTGAACAACTCTTGGTCATCGAAAACGAATGGCAAGCAAGATTCTTCGACTCGATAGAAAAGGTGATCCGCGGCAACTCAAAAGAAAACGGCGCGTATCGCATCCGCAACAGGTTGCGAAAACACAACGCCCTCATGGCGATTGCAAAAGCCGCATAACCCGATCACGACCGACAACCTGAATTCCGCGTTTTCCAAACTCCCGCGGCACGGTGACGGCAACTACTGACTCCACGACTACGTGATAGAATGCCGTCTCGGCAATTGGAACGCCAATATCGCGCGGCAGCCGGTAAGAATCGTAACATTGGCGTCCCCGCCGACTAGCGAGTCATTCTCGGTTCACCAGCCAGATAGGCGCGGCCAGCGTGTTACTAGCTTCAAGATTCTGATGGGAACCCAACGCCAAGCTCACCGTCGCCGCCTTGTGTACCATTGTTGGAGCCAACAGAATCGACGTTGACTAGAAATGCGATTGGTGGTGCCACAAGGAAAGATATGGAAAGGCGGGCGTGAGATGAGGATTTTCTTTGTTTAGGCAGAGAGAAATTTGAGGCTCAATCGGATCCATCCAATGTCGGATATACGATTACCCAGATGGACGATCGCTATTCCGTCTTTGATTTTTGAGAACATGGCTCAAATACGTGGACATTAGTGGCCCACTCGTGTGCCCAAACTGGTCCGAAGCGACTCGACAGCAAATACGCCAGCCCTAGCTCACCTCCTCTCACCGACAATGGTCGGGAGGAAGTCCGACCAGAGCGCCTCGAATCCAAAGAGACTTCGATTGCCTGCGATGCAGCCCTCCGCGTCGTTGCGATATTGGCGTTTCACTCAAAAACTCGCATTAACAACAGTTAACCAGCGGCAACTTAAGAACCGTGTGCCTCGTTGAGCCCACCGCGCGAGAGCCGTATATTTAGAACATCCCGAAGCTCCGCATTTCCGAATCAGCTCCCTCAACACTGTTCGACAGAAAGTTCGACATGTCCGATTACCCTCAATTGTTTCGCGTTCGACAAAAATTTGACGCTCAACGAGTCGACGATGTCGCCGGAGCGGTCGAGAGTGAGTTGGCGCGGCTACGACTAAATGAAAAGGTCTCGCCAGGTCAGTCCGTGGCGATCACGGCGGGCAGTCGTGGAATTGCCAACATTCACCTGATCATCAAAGCGGCGGTAGATCACTTCAAAAGTATCGGCGCCAAACCATTTATTGTTCCTGCAATGGGAAGCCACGGAGGCGGAACGGCGGAAGGACAACGTGGAATTATTGAAGGCTACGGAATTACCGAAGAGTTTTGTGGCTGTCCAATTCGCGCGACCATGGAGACCGTGACCGTTTGCCAGGCGGAAGAAGGGTTCCCCGTCCACTTTGATAAGCATGCTTTTGAAGCGGATCACGTGCTGGTTTGCGGTCGAGTGAAGCCACACACCAATTTCGTTGGCAACATCGAAAGCGGCCTGATGAAGATGATGCTGATTGGACTTGGAAAGCACGAGGGTGCCAAGATCTATCACCGCGCTATCATGAATTATAGTTTCGGACAAATCCTCCGTAGCGTTGGACGCGAGGTTCTCTCGCGCTGTGGTATCGTCGCAGGATTGGCGATTGTCGAAAACAGCTACGATGACACCGGGAAAATCGCGGCGGTAGCGCCCGAGGAGTTTGAAGAGCGCGAAAGTGAATTGCTGGTATTAGCAAAACAGTGGATGCCGCGGTTGCCGTTCGATGCAGCTGACATCTTGATCATCGAAGAAATAGGAAAGAACATCAGCGGCTCGGGCATGGACACGAATATCGTGGGCCGTAAAGCCTCCGACCATAAAGCAGGTGACGACGAATTTCCAAAGATCATGCGGATTATCGTTCGCGGCTTGACGCCCGAAACTCACGGCAACGCCACAGGTATCGGCATGGCAGAATTCTGCCGCAGCGACGTCGTTGAACAAATGGACGTCGACATTACGCGGATCAATTGCCTCACCGGTGGACACCCCACGGCTGCCATGATTCCCGTCCACTACCCGACTGATCGCGAAATCCTCGACGCCGCGTTGCCAACGATTGGCCTGACCGAAGCTCCCGACGCAAAGCTGATGTGGATCCAAGACACTTTA
>JBLHLE010000088.1:0-11987 GCA_047620805.1 Pirellulaceae bacterium | reverse complement strand
GCTTGCCGCCGCTCGTCGGAGTTTTCGGAGCTCAGTAATTCGCCCCATTGCTCGGCAGTCATGTCCTGATAGGTCGCCGGTGCGTTTCCATCAGGTGTTGCCGGTTGTGCTAATAGTTTGGAATTGCATGCGCAGGCGAACGAGACAAAGACGAACGCGCATAGCGATATCCATGCGGTTCTGTTGCAGTTATTCGCAGACTTAGCCAATTCCCTGATCTCGCAGCAGCAGTTCGCGCTGTAGCGCGGAGTGTAAAGTGTAAATGCCAACCTGCAATTCATTATAGTAGGAGTGCGTTGCGAGAGGAAACGGCCACCGGCCAGGGCTCCCTAATTAGCCCTCTCAGATCAACATAGATGGGAATGAGTGAGTTGGGGCAAGATCGGCGGAGCCCGCAAAATCCAACGTCACGCGGCTATGGGCAGTTATCAAGCAGAGCGAGACAACTCGTTGGCGCATTAAAAAAGACCTCGCTTGCCGGGCGAGGTCTCGGGAAAATCGATTCGAGTGGACGAGTGAATTGGCTCGAATGACTTAAACGGATAGGAGGCTGACTGCGTCTATCTACTTCATGGGTGTCTACTCAGGTGCGTCTACTCAGATTCTTCGTCGGATTCGGATTCGGATTCGAATTCGCCAAATTCGTTTTCTTCATCCAGGCCGCCGATGAATTCTTCTTCAGTGTATTCGCTATCGGGTTTGTTGTATCCGATGGCGCGAGCTACTTCGAGGATCTCACTACATGTTGGGAACATGCGGCCGTGCTTCTTTTTGTATTCTTTCAGCGCTGTCTCGAACTCTGCGGTATCTTGAGCGGAAATGGTCATTCAGGTCAAACTCCAAACTGGTTTTCTCAAAACGATTGACTGGGCGGCCCTGCCGACGAAATTTTCTGCGGAGGAAAACTCCGCGCGATGAATTATGATTTTTCATTCGACTAACTAGTCGGTACGATTCCAAACTTCCTGAGAAACTTTCGTTCCTGAGGGAAGGACCGGCGAGGTGGGATGTTAGCACGATGCCGGTGGTGTTGAATCGTTCGGATTGTGTGTGGCAGGTGTGCGGTAACGATGAAATCGCTATCGTTGTGCCGTTGGGTGGGATGGTACAAGTTGGTTGTGCGACTAAGTCGCCACGGGAGTCTTGGATTCGGAATCACTGTAACTGAGCAGACGCCCAGTGAAGCGGCAACCGACAAAGTATTGTTGTTTGCGTTGAAAATAACCGCGTCGAGCGTGGACGACTGTGCCAATTAGATAGATTGGTGCGATTGGATCGCCCAGTGCCAACACGATGTCACCTTGGGGTGGGTTCGGAGTGAAGAACCCGATTCCAGAAGCTGATAGGTCTTTGCCTTCAACTTCGTAGAACTCTTCTTCGGCGGGATGATTCGAGCCATCGTACGTGGCGATGCTCAACCTGTCGCAAAACTGATTCCGCGACTGGTTGCGTCGACCCTCTGGTTCGGAATTCAAGACTTTCCGAATGGCGTCATTGCGACTCATAATCTATTCCCAAACGACGGACTATCCCTTTTACAACTCTGTCCTCTTTATACCTACCTCATATTTCGCATTCGTCAACTGGAAAGCGTGTTTGACTGGTGCCATCGTTATCACGGCAGAAGCGGTTAAGGGATAGGAATTGGATTGGGAGTTCGGTCGCCCCTTTCGATAGCAGGTCGGCGACGATCTGCCCCAAGACCGGCGTAAACTTGTAGCCGTGCCCGGAAAGACCCGCGACGATTGCGACGTTGTCGTGGAGCGGATGTCGGTCGACAATGAAATGGCAATCGGGAGATTTCGTGTAGAAGCAGACAGAGTGATCCGTTCGCTTGCTACTGACCTGATGCAAGTGTTGTTCGACGAATTTCGTCACTCGCTGGATGTCGTCCTGCTCGGGCGAACGGTCGTCGTCCTGAGGATCTTTGATTTCCGTACCGCGAGTGTGTTCTCCAACCTTCATCGAGCCGTCAGAGACGGGAAATCCGTAGTAGATCCCCGAATCCACTTCGAATAAATAGGCAGGTTGAGTCTGATTCGGACTCGCATTTGCCGAATGTGATGGCTGTGACTCGAACCAGTGTAGGTGCTTACGGCAGATGCAAAACGGAATGTTCAGCTCGGCAAGTAAACGATTTGCCCACGCTCCCGCTGAAATAACGAGCGAGGCAGCTTCGTAGGTGTCGCGATCCGTTTCGACTACAACTGCAGTGGCAGTAGCACGCCAACTTTTGACCTCTTCGCCGTGTCGGTGAACCGACCCAGCTGCGATCGCCAATTCGATCATGGTTTCTACCGATTTTTCTACCAGCAGATATCCCGCTTCACGCTCAAAAACTGCGGCACAATTTGGTGGGATGTAGAACTGCGGAAATAGTTTTTGCGCTTCGTCTGCCGTCAGCTCGTCGACCGCCAGGTCGTGCTCTCGTTTACTCTCCAGAACACCGGGAACGACGACGCCGTCAGCAGGGCCAACTTCCAGTAGCCCAACCGGGAAGTACAGTTGTCGCTTTGATTCGCGCTCCAGCTCTGCCCATTGGCCGTAAACCGTTCGCAATAGTGGCACGTAGTCGGGGTGTTCAAAGTAGGCCTGCCGGATGACGCGCGTCTGGCCGTGAGAACTTCCTTGGTCGTGACCTGGAGGGTGTCTGTCGAGTCCGAGGACGGAATTGCCTCGGCGACTGAGTTGATACATCGCCGCGCTTCCGACACCACCTGTGCCGATTACAATTACATCGTACTTCGCCATCCGAACTGACGTCCTTACTGACGTAGGGTGAATGCGACTGTTGCCTGACCGAACTTCTTGCCTTTGAGGTCTTCTATTGTGAGTTGCAGCGTGTGTTCGCCCGCTTGTATCCGCTGCGGCATATAGATCAAGTAGGCAATGTAGTAGTCGCGGCGGAAATTCGAGCAACGCCCGCGCTCCAGAGGCAGCGTTCGGTTCGCGACGCGATGCCCCGTTGCATCAAAAATCTCGTAGCTTCCCTGTAGCTCAGTTTCAAAACCGTCCCCGTTTTCTTGTTCCGTCATGTTGCGGATCTCTACGTAGAGCAGGGTCCGCTGATCTGCAGCAAATGTGTTGGAAGGGAATTCACTGATGTCGCCGTACCCGTTAACCGCTTCACAGAACGACACGTTTTCTAAATCGAGTTGACTGTGATTAGACAGAAAGCGTTCCGCCGTTCGCAAGCTTCGCAATGCCACTGCCGCCCGTCGCTCGGGAATTGGGATTCCCGCCGGATCCAACATCACTGACAACGTTTGTAACTGATGAGTTAGGTATTGCCGCAAGTCTTCGTCGTACTCAAGCACCGGCTCGAGCGCCGTTTCTTTGCGGCCCTCGAGAAGATCCACGATTCGCAGGGTGGCCTGCATCCGCGCTTTTTCGTCGTCGGTCAAATGGCCAGCTGTTTCCAGCGTCTTGTATAACGTCGCGCGTGTCTTCGCGAGGTGCTCCGTCCATTCGAGTTCCTTCGCGGGAGGCTGTTTATCATTGGAGGGAGCGTTATACCCCGCCGGTACGATTGCCGGAGTCATATCGGGTATCGGCGGCGGCAAAGGCGCACCGCGATCGCCAATATAAGCGGGATTGTGCTCGACTGGCAGTTTGTTCGGCTCGGGACCGACATAGGTATCAGACGGCCGGCGATCGGTACGTCGTAAGTGACCGTCGCTGACTTCGCGACCCATCTGCTGGAGCATGACGGTCGACATGTCGACGGGGGCACCAATTTGTGTCGTATCCGCATTTGCGAAGTAGTTGGAAGTAGTTCCCTCTTGCATGGTACCGGCGACTGGATCCGCACGTGAAAACTCCCCGCCCCGTTGTGAACTCGCCGCGCCCCGTTGTGAGTCGCCAACTTCCATGCGAATCACTGCCAGAAATTGCCGCCGCAATAACGGATTCATGTCTGGGTTCTTCTTCAACTCCTCAACCAGCTCTCGGCTATTGGGCGTCAAAGTGGCGAGCGTCGCCTGGTCGAGTCCGAATTCGCTGAGATTAAATTCGTTTGTAGCGTCCGCTACTACGATCTCGGCGAGTGGTTGCTGTTGGTCCACGCCTTCGGATTCCGCTTCGACAATCGAAGTGGTGCCAGGATTAATCAATGCGCACCCAGTTCCCAGCAACAACGTCGCTAACGGGAGCGTGGCGATCGACAATAGTGTGTAGTACTTACGCATCAGCGGCAATCAGAGCGAAAACTGCAAGTGCGGAATCGCATTTCAATTCCATCCGTGGAATAGGCCGCGGATGGTAAGTGATCAGCCCGATTGTCGCAAGGTCGGAGCAGAGAGTGCTAGCTGCGATAGCGAAGTAGGTGCTTACTGCCGCTATTTCCCGACGTTTGGCGAAGCATTTGCCGCCAACATACTCGACAGTTTGACAATCAGACTTTCGAGAATATATCTGGCGCGATCGTCGCTGGAATGACTGGACTTCAACGCGAGGTCGGTTTCGGTCAGCCACTGCAGCAGTCGTCCGGCTCGTTTCCGACCAAGTTGTTTGAGTTGAGTTTGGGCGCGGGAGAGGCCGGCTTTGTTCCAGGCGGCGAAACCACCTTGAATGAGCGCATCGGTGAGTCCGATTTTGCGTTTTTGTTGTTCCGCCAATTCGAATATTCGAGTGGCGGTTGCGAATCGCCGCAGTCCCCATGAAATTTGGGCGAACAATGCAAGCGGAGCGTCGCCATTTTGCAGCAATCGGTTTAGTTGAGCGAGAGCTTCCGGCGTGTTGCCATCGGCTGCTGCGTCGAGCAGTTCCCATATCGTTTTTGTGCGCCAGCCGCCAACGATATCGCTGATCATCTGAGCGCCAATTTTTTCCGTCGGTTCAACGTATAGCGCCAGTTTGGCAAGGTCTTGATCCAGCAACCCGAATTCGGGACCCACTAGATCGACGAGCATTGCGGCGGCATCCTGGCCGATGATGATGTTGTGCTGTTGCTTTCCCCAGTCGATGATCCAACGGTAGATCTTTGCTTTGTCGAGCGATTTACCTTTGCCCACAAGTGGAGCTTTGCATTCAATCTGTAAGCCGATTTTGTTGGCCGCTTTATAAAGCCGCGTATTGCTGGCCCAAGTGTTGACGACCAAAATGAGTTTGCCGGGGTGGCTTTTCTTAGCGAGATAATCTTCCAGTTGAGTACGGTTGCTGGAGACAAACGGGTCGGCGTCTTCAACCACCACGAGCCGCGGGCCTCCTCCGCCAAATAACGAGACAGTGGAGAGTTCGTCGGAAACGTCGACCCACTGAGTTTGTTTTCCTTCGCACAAGGCGTAGGGCACGTCGTCGTCGACCTCGCCGAGCACTTGTTGTCGGATGACGTCGAGCATTTGCCGCTTTAAGAAAGCCTCATCGCCGAACAGAACGCAAATCGGCGCGTCGATTTGAACTGGGTTGGCGAGAAACTCAATAGCATGCTGCGTGGGCATTTGGCAATGGCTGGTCTAAAGGAACTGAAATACCGAAGAAGCTGCGACACCGAAGGAACAGGGGCACAATCGACGCCTTCAGTTTATCGCAACTGCTGGCTCGGCAAAAGTAGCAAGAGCAGTCGCAGAAAATCACGAAACGCCGCGATTCCATACGACTGTTGGAAATTGAGCGGCTCAGACCGACTAGCGGTAACCGCGTTGCCGCGACCAGTGATCGTAGGCTCTGCGGCGAGCTTCTTCGATGGGAGCGATGCCGTCAATTCGTCCGCGCGGGGCGAGCCCATCGAGGCTGATCGGTTCGGCCAACACGTGTTCTTGGGCGTTGCCGGCCTTGTCGCGAGCTTGAATTCGCAAGTAGATTTCACGTGGAATGCGTGCGTCGGCTCGCCACTCGTAGTTACCATTGTTTGGCAGACCTGCAGCGATTGTCGTCCAAGGACCTAGCGTGTCCGTAGAGAATTGCAACGAGATAGGTTGCTGGGAAAACGAATCGTCTTTGGCTGTCCAATGGATGTCGAGGATTCCAGCTTTTTTCCCGCTGCCGTAAATGGCGGAAGTCAATTCGACCAACGGTGCTTTCGTATCGATTCCAACCCAGATATCTGCAGGGGAGCCACTTGCCGGAGCGCGACCTGCGAAGCCATCGTTGTTGACGACGATAACTTGGAAACCATAGATTCCGTCTTCTTTTGTTTCCACCACAAACGGGCTCTGGCGATCGGCGTCTTCGCTCCAGATCGACCATTGCCGTCCTCCGTCACGCGTGTACCACAACTCAACGCGCGCCACTCCCGACGGGCCAACACCTTCAGTTGCGTACGACAGTTTGAATCTGCGAGCTCGAGTCATCCGCGCTATTTGGCCAGCGGGAACGCTGTTGATGGGGCCAATGGTGTTCGTCCCAGATGAGTTAATGGGTCCGACTGAGTTAATGGGTCCGACTGAGTTAATGGGTCCGACTGAGTTAATGGGTCCGACTGAGTTAATGGGTCCGACTGAATTGCTAGGGCCATCATTCTTGGTGGGAATGGCAGACGGGTGTGGATTTAGTGCCGCGTTTCGTGGTTCCGCGCGAATGACGGGACTTTGATTGCCCGTTGTCGCTGGTGAAGCCGCTCCCGGTTCGTTTGTTGGAAACCCGTTTGCTGGTGACGTTCGTATTGTATTGGGCGGAGTCGACAGACTTTCACCCACGCCGTTGGTGCCGGGCAGTGTGTTTGGAGTTATATCCGAATTGCTCCGCGGGTCGTTGTTTTCCAATTCGCCAGAGTTGTTTAGCGGATCGCGAGGTTGGTCTTGGTTTGGTTCATCCGCTAATGATTCATCTGGGATCAGCGATTGCGACGTCGGACGGTTGTTGAACGGGCTGACGTTTTCACCCACGGGCGGGCGCATTCTACTTGAGATCGGGCTGACGTCTGTTGAGTTCTCAATTGGCTGTGAGTTCTCAAGATTTTGTGAGTTCTCAATTGGCTGCAGCGGCGTCGGTGCAATATTGGCAATCGCGTTATTGTCGCCCGTTGGATTCGTCGTTGGATTCGTCGTTGCACCGCCAAAGGCCGTGGGGCGGGGGGAGCTGTTTGCCGTGTTGCTACTGCCGTCGGTTTGACCGTTACTGGCCCACGGAGCGGCAGATGGAATAGTAGTTTGGCTGGCGACGTTGAACGGGTCGGTTGGTCGATTTGGATCTGACGGCGCAGTGGGTTGTCGGTCCGCCCATGTTTTCGGGATAAAGAATCGTTGGGTGGCAGATCCAACATTTCCGGCGCGATCGGCGATTTGAACGCGGACGTTCATCGCTCGCGATTGCCGCTGCGGCCACCAATTCAACTGCCCGCTCGCACCGTTGGCGTTTACTATTTGTTTGGTGGCGTCGACTTTGATGGGGTGCCACTGAGAATCGGTGGCAGCTTGGTAGTCCAATTTAATCGTAGCTGGGTTGAGCGTAGGGTCGTTGCTGTTCCAACGAATCTGAATCTCGCCCGCCTTTATTGCATAGGCCGACAAACTGACTTGCGGCAATTGACGATCAATTCGGACGCGAAGTTGGGGAGAAAATCGTAATGTTGTGTTGTCCTGTGGTTTCTCAATGCGATCTTTTCGAACGATCCGCGTTGCGAACCAGTACATCCCGTCCAGTTGAGTTTGAAAGGGGATTTCTTGCACGTTTGCGGCGTGCCGCGAATAGAGCTGCCAGGATTTTCCTTCGTTGGAGGAAATATACAGCTGCACTTCCGCGACGGATTCTGGATTCTTGTCGACCGCGAAATGGATCGGAAATGAGGTTTTTGACGTGACGGCTACCGTGCCAGCAGGCGGGGCAATAGGGGGTTGCTGATTCTGTGCTGGCGGTACAGATTGCCCAGGTAGTTGGCCGTTCGCAAATTCGGCGGATACCAAACTTTGCCCAATCAATGCGCCGACCATTGCGGCTGTGAACCAAATCTTCATGCTTAGCTTCCGGAGTTTTGGTAACCCGCCCCCGACAACGTCGAAACGAGGATCGACACATATGCCGCAGCGACAGTGCTACGACAGCTATATACGACAAGGCGCTATATACGACTGGGTATAGAGGTCCTCATCATTCGTATCGGTTGCTCGCTTCGCGGCGATTAGCCCAAACAGAAATCCGGAAAGTTTAGGGATTCTCGGTAAGTTTTGCGGATTGAATTGCGGATTGAATTGCGGATAACGATTCGGTGTTATAAAACCAGTGGTTACTTGGTTTTTCTTTGGCTCCGCCGTGTATGAGGAACTTCTTATGTCCCGTATGACTCCTGCTTTTCAAAGATGGTTGACCTGTCTCCTGGCTGTCACCATGCTTGGTTTGCTGCCAGGTTGGTCTGCAGCCGACGACCCGCGAACAGATACCTCTTTACGTTTTATTCCAGACGACGCCGCTTTCTACGCTTCAATGCTGAATAATGGCAAGCAGCTGGACGCACTGCGAAACTCAAATCTGTTTCAAACGCTGACCAGCAATCCGGCCGTGCAGCTCGGACTAATGCAGTTGCAAGAGATGATGGCCGACCCGGGCGAGGACTATGCGGAAATCGTCGATTTCTTCCGAGTGCCTGAAAACAAGGAGATCTTCGACTTGTTGGGCGATTCAGTGTCGCAGGAGGTCTTCGTTTACGGAGGCGGTGGCTACACGGAGATGCTGAGTGCATTCCAAACAGTGTACGGCGATATTCAGAAGAAGCAGCTCGATGCCATCGCCAACGGCGCCGATCCAAATGCTGCCGTTCAGAAAGCACTCGGAGACTACCTAGTTAAACTAGATCGTATGCCGATCGGCGAACTAGTGATTGGTTTCAAGGTAAAAGACACCGAACGCGCTCAACGTCAGCTCGCTCGTCTGGAGGAACTCGCTAATCTAGCCGCCGAGAATGTTCCCGAACTGGCTGGAAAATTTAAGCGAGACAAAGTTGGCAAAGCGGATTTGTTGTCGCTTACGCTCGACGGCAGCATGGTGCCTTGGGACGACCAACCTCTGCAGGAATTGAAGGACGCTGGAGTTGATCAAGATGTGATCGATGAAATCGTCAAGAAACTCAAGAAGGCGAAATTGGTCCTCAGCCTCGGCACGTTTGACGACTACATCTTGCTTTCTGTCGCTCCAAACAACGATCACCTCGCAAATTTCGGCAAAGTCAAACTACTAATTGATCGCCCCGAACTAAAAGGGCTGTCGCACGCCAATGGCCGTCCGCTTACTTCGATCAGTTATATCAGCGACGCACTGCTCAAAAGTTCGCAATCTGTCGACGAGCAAATCGATTCTACTGCCAAGAGTTTCACTCAGCTCATCGATACGGCGGGAGTGCCCGCCGAAATTTCAGGACAGATCAAGAGCGATATCACCGATATCTTTAACGACTTGAAAAAGTTTACCCCCGAGCCCGGTGCCGTTTTCGGCTACGCGTTCATGACGAAGGATGGCTACGAGGGATACGGCTATAACTGGAGTGAGAATATTTTTCTCGATGGCTCCAAGCCGTTGACGATTCTGAATCACGTTGGCGGCGACCCTATCGCATTCGTGGCGAGTCGAACCAAGAGCGCGGAAGAGACCTACCAATTGCTCAAAAAGATTGCCACTCGCACAGTCTTCTATGTCGATAGCTTTGGCGTGGAACAGATGGACGAAGAGTCCCGCAAAATCTATGAACTCGTTCGAGAAGAAGCTTTGCCGCTGCTGCGGCGACTCGATGACGTCACCACGAACCTTCTGCTGCCGTCAGTGCGCGACGGACAATCGGCAGTTGTCATTGATGCCCAGTTGGTAAAAAACAAGTGGCACGAAGCAATGCCCACCGCCGAAATTCCGCTGCCATTTCCCGAGATCGGATACGTGATGGGATTGAGTAGCGCGGATCAGTTCAAGCAGGCGGTGAGTGGTTATATCGAAATCGGCCGCGATGCGATCGGGAAGATTCGCGAAGTCACTCCCGAGGGAATTCCACCATTTGAGGTTCCACCTCCAATGGTTCGAAGCTACGACTTCGGCGACATCTACTTTTATCAAATCCCGCCGGAAGTTGGCTTAAACAAGCTGATCGCTCCGAATGCTGGCATTTCGGATGATACTCTAACTCTCACCATGTTGCCTCGACAAACCAAGCGATTGCTAGAGTCTAAGCCGCCTCGGGTTGGCAATGACTTGATTTCCATGGACAAACCGCTGGCGTCGGCCGTTCACTTCAACTTCGAACGACTGTTGAAAGCGATCGAACCCTGGGTTTACTACGCAGTCGAAGAAGGTTCGAAGGAAGATCTTGAGGGGCAGCTGAAGGATTTGACTGAAGACTTTGGCGGTGGCCTCGGATTGGGCGGAGGAGATTTTGAAGCCGCACCGGAATTCGAAATCCCAGGCGACCTTGAAGAGCCAGAACAGGATAGTGAGAATGAGCCACGTAAAGACGATGACGGCGACGAAGCGGACGGCGATGATGCCGTTGAAGAGTTCGGCGTCGAGGACACTGAAGGCGAACCCACTGAAGGCGAACCCACTGAAGGCGAACCCACTGAAGGCGAACCCACTGAAGAGGAGCTCGAAGAGAAAGAAGAACAACGCAAGTTCACCGTTCAACTGATCAATCAGCAGGTGAAGGAAGTGTTCAAAGTCCTGCGTTGCTTCAAGAGCTTCACCGCCGTGACTTACATGGAAGACGATGCCACGGTAACCAGAATGAAGTGGCAATTCCAAGATTTGCCGGCAGAGTAGGGGCTGTCGCATGTTAGCGGCGATCGGACATCTACTCGCCGCTGACGATTGACGAACCCGATAATTTTCAAGTCCTAAACGAACACAACCGAAATGAACAAAGACCTAAAGGTGCATTCCTTTGGGTCTTTTCTTGCGCGATGGTTGTAAGTCTATTCTGGCAAATTCGCCCTGCAACGCGAACCCGCTGTGACATCCCGTGTCCTCTTAGACAACTCGTTGGTTCGAAACGCCGTGCAACGGTGAACCGATTTGAAGGGCATTTGTAGCTTGAGAAGGATCGTTCCATCTGGCGTGTCGATTTCGCCGCGCAAAGCAACTGGTCCTCAATTGTGTTCGATCCGCTAACTGGGATCGAGGGCAAGGCTGAATTTGGTAAAGCGATGAGTGTCTCGAGCGCCGGCAACTGATGGGTAGTGTAGACGAGCCTGGCGATCGACACTTGACTACCAAGGCAGGTCTGCTTGCCTCAGTGTCATTTGAATTCTGGATCCCGTTGCACGGCTTTCATTGACGCGATGGATTCCCATCCACCGTCACGGCTCGTAGAGATTGATTGTCCCGATGATACTGCCTCCCGATGATACTGCCTCCCGATGATACTGCCTCCCATTGATACTGCCTCCCATTGAAAGCGCGAGACAATAGCATATAAGAGGTACTAAGATTGACTTGCCTCGCGTGTGTCCTTGACAATTTGAACGTATTGCCTTGCCAGAAATTCGATACGTTCCATATCACCTGCTTCGACCGCAGCTTTTTCCACAAGGGATCCGCCGATTCCCAGGGCGCTGGCGCCGGCATTAAGGAAGTCGGCAGCGGTTTCGAGATTCACTCCGCCCGTCGGCATTAACCGGATTTGTGGTAGCGGTGCTTTAAGCGCCCTTAAATAGTTGGGTCCGGTTAGGTCTGATGGGAAGACTTTGACGATATCGGCACCGGCCTGCCAGGCTTTGATGACTTCGGTAGGGGTCAGCGCGCCGGGCATCACCAACTTATCGTAGCGCCTACATAGTTTAATGACTTCCACGTCCGTTGATGGAGATACGATAAACTCTGCGCCAGCTAACATGGCAGCTCGAGCGGTCTCGCTGTCCAAGATAGTTCCGGCTCCAAGCAGTATTCTATCGCCGAGTTGATCGGCGACTTGCTCCAGAACATGGACAGCTCGAGGAACAGTGAAGGTGATCTCCATTACATCGATGCCACCCTGGAGGAGAGCCTGGGCAACATCGACCAGCCTTTCGCTGCGATCGGCTCGAATGACGGCCACGATACCGCCACTAATGACGCGATTGAGTTGCGATTGTTTATCT
>JBLHLE010000087.1:0-12027 GCA_047620805.1 Pirellulaceae bacterium | reverse complement strand
GATCGTCAGTACTTTCAGTGTCAGCAGGTTTGGCTGTACCCGTTACTTGTGCTCGCTCGATTTCCATATTCATTTCAATCTGGGCGATGCCAAAATCGTCTCGAGCCAGCACTTTCAGCGGCACAATTGCAACGGCGGTGATCCGTTGTCGTATTCCATCGGCTCGCAGATTGACCGTAGGAGCTCGATCTTTTCGCAGACCGATTGCCAAAGCTCGCGTCCGTGACACGAGGTTTGCCGCTTGGCCAATCAGTTCGAGATTCAACGTCATTGCGTTCGTGTGCACCCAATTTGCTTCGAATGTCGTCGCGTCGATTTTCACAAACTGGGGAGCATCATCGAGGTCCCATTCGGCCTTAATAGACTTAACTTCAACATTGGATTTCAGGATCAGCTTAACATTGGTCTTGGGCAACAAACTGACGCTTCCATCCCCTCGATCTAAATTGGATACCTGTATTGAATCGTCCCACGCGTGTTTGTGCGCCATTCGGATTTCGACGAACTTGGGACGGTCAACGGGAATGATTTCGAGAGGTCCGAGCTTGCCGTCGCCAGCCCATAGTTGCAGCGTGGCAGGTTGTTGCAGGGCGGGTAACTCGACGCGAGCTTTTTCCAGATTATTTAACGGAATCGTAGTCGAGTCGCGACGACCGTTGGCTAGACGCAAACGGGTGTAGAGGTGTCGCGACGTGTATTTCGAATCGGTCACTTCCACTTCAATCGTAATCGGCTCCCCCTTGGGAACGATCAACTTGCCGTCTTCCGCGGTGGGAATCGATAGAACCGTGTAGCGGGGCCAAGGCGTTTCTTCCCCTAAGACCCAGCGTTGATACCACAAGTTCATTGCCCCAGGAATGATAATCGCGACGAATATTGGAGCGGAAATCGCAATCAACAGCGCAGAGGCGACCTTCATGCGATGGTCGCTGGAAAGATGTTGTCCCAGATCGGTATCGCGGATCTGTTGGTAACTCTGCCGGATCGCCAATTCGCGCAATTCCGAATCTCGCTGGCCAGACGATGTTTCGTCCAACTGCAAAACGGTGGCCACTCGAGGAGCGATTGCGTCCGCAGCCGCTGGAGCCCGCCTTAAATCAACGGCGCTCGCGATGTCCAACGGATCCCAATGAGTCATCCAGGGTTGAATTGCATATCGCCAAGCCACGTAAGCAAGTCCGGCCAGCGACAAGAGGTTTAGTATCAATCGTCCCGTGAAGCTCAGTTCGAGCTTCCAATCGACCAGCATTGTCACTAGCAAGAACCCGGCAGCGATCACAAGCATTCGCGCCAGTCCCTCCATCGTGATCCGCAACCGCACCCATTGCTTCATGCTATTCAGGCGAAGTTTTATATCCGCCTGAATCTCCGGCAGCGTGAGTGAGTTGTCTGGTTGTGCACTAGTGCTCATCGTCTTAACTCGATTTGAACTATTCTTCCGGCCCAATCACGGAGCCTGTTATCGTCCCGAATTTTCCGCGCAATTCGCTAAACCAATTGAAATCGTTTCCGCAGTATCCATTCGACTGTAAGTCCCAGCACAATGACGACGAAGAAGATCGGAGCATTCCAAATCTCATTCCGATCTTCCACCAACTTGTCGACTTGTCCCATGCGAATTTCGCCGGCCATCAAATCGGTCTCATGCAGTCCGAAGACTCGCCCGCCCGTCAATTCTGCAACGAGTTCAAGACTTGCCCGATCGAGCGTAGGCTTTTCGAATTCCGCGTTGGGCAACTCGACCATAATCTGTCGAGTGACTGTGCGGACGTCCCCACCGATCCCGCGTTGTCCGGCCCAGGCTTTGATAATGTATGGACCGGCTTGGTCGACGAGTACATTCGCAGCGAATTCGCCTTCTCGTCCGGAGGGATTGAGAGTCACTTGCAGCAGTGGATCGCTGCCGTGTTCCAGCTCAGCAGTAATACTTGAAATATCGGCGTCCACTAACGATCCCGATATCAAACTTGCAGTCAAACGAATTTGCTCTCCCGGTTCATACGTCAACTTATCGGTTCGCAATCGAAACGGATAGCCACCGCCAAGTTGCTTGTTTCGACCTGCGCGATCGATCATTCGGGCCCAAAATCCATCGAACGTCTGTTCGTCGATATACCGCCAGCGATAAGTCGAATCGAAGCCGACAAAGAAGACGCGTCCCGGACCAACTCGATGCGTTGCCAGCAGAACTTCGGGGCCGAACTCGTTTCGCATCCGTGGATCACCGTGTCTCGCCAGAACGGTGGCTCCAGCCTTTGCTCGCGTGACAGGAAAGTGCCAAAACATTCCCGGCAGACTGCCGAGCACGCGTTTATTGGCGTCGGGAGTATCGGCAAACTGGAATATGAAGTCTCGCTGCCCTTCATCTGTGATACTCAGTCGCCAAGCATTCTGTGCACTGAGCCGCAAGCTAACTTCAGAGCGAAACAAACCCGGCTCACGAACGACTGGTAACAACGGCACCCAGGCCATTTCGGGAGCTGTTGGATTGTCGAAGCTGTGTTTGGTCTGCATCTCTCCAGCGATGTAAATCAATCCGCCACCGTCGAACGAAACGAAATGGTTCAGCAACCGAGCAAAATCGCCTGGCCAAGTTTTCGGATCAGGATCGTACATCACGATACAGTCGTATTGATCGAGTTCCTCTTCCGTTTCGGGCAAGCGGCGAATTGGCGAATCGCCCGGATGTTCGTACGTCTTGTCGGCCGACTGGTTCCAAGTAGCAACGTCAATCCCCTTGTCTCGCATCAGTGTATTGCGAAGAAACTGAACTTCGGGAAATGTGGAACCCGCGATAAACAGCACTCGCAATTTCTGCGGAATCAACTGCACTTCGGCAATGGCGACGTTGTTGTCGATCGTCAGCTCGGGGCCAGCCTCCTCGACTCTCGCGCGGAGCTCGAGCTTACCCGGCTCAGCTTCTTGAAACTGGAATTCAACTCGTTTAATCACGCCCGTCTCAAGATTCTCGATAGGCTCCTGGCCAATCTGCTCCCAAACGCCTTCGTTACGTCGTTTCTCTAAGACGATATTGGCTCCCGAGTCCTCCATTCCTTGAGTCTTTACAAGCACCTCGACTTTGTTCACGTCTTTTATGAATGCAATTTCATTGGCATCTAGCTTTAAGACGTTGATGTCTCGCGGCCCTCGCTTGGTCCCCATCGCCAGGGCAAAAACCGGCACCTGTTGCTGGTCTGCGAAATCACCAACTGCCTTCAACGTCTCGCCGCTATTCGACTGCCCGTCGCTGATCACAACGACTCCCGCCAAAGGAAGCCCTTGATAGGCAGTAATCGCTTGCCGCAGCGAAGTTCCCAACGCGGTCTGGCGGCCATTGAGGGCGGTCTTCGCGGTCGCTGGCCCGACAGCTTCACTATCTTTTTTGTTATCTTGTCCTGCTTCCTTTCCAGCTTCCGATTCTAGAGCGGTTTCACTTGACTTCACTTGGTCTGCCAGCATCTCGGCAAAGTAGTGGACGTGCACCTCCCGCTGCCCGTCGCCACTAAGCGACTTGAGCCACTCAGCGTTCATTATCTGTTGAGTCAATTCGCTGCGAGTTTTCCGATTGAGCGCCTCGATGCTGTCCAGCTTAAGGCGTTGCACAATCTGACTAACATTGGGGTCATCGTTCCACGTATCAAACCCTTTCTGCATCGACAGCGAATCGTCTATCAGCACCAGAATGTGCGATGGAATTTTAAGCGATTTACTGAGCACAGCAACCGGTTCGCACAGCATGGCGATTGTGACTGCAACCACAATCAATCGAAATACCACCATCAGTAATCGCGTACTGCGACTCAACCGCGCTCCTTCCCAGCGATAGAGAAACCAGACGACAAGGACAGCGGCAATACCAGCCAGCAGCAACAACAAAGCGCGGTCGCCGGACGGGGTAGACAGCCACTCAAAGCGCAACTGTCCATCCTCGGCCCAATCCGCCGGTTCGATTCCTAATAGCCACCGCATCATTGTCGTGGGAAACTCCAGTTAGTTTTGTAGCTTGGCTGCTTGATCACATTAGCCTGCTTGGCCATATTCACATTTGGTCTCGTTAGTTTTCTTTGGCGGGTCATGTTCAATTGCGGGTCATGTTCAATTGCGGGTCATGTTCAATTGCGGGTCATGTTCAATTGCGGGTCATGTTCAATTGCGGGTCAACGCTCGCGACTTACCCAGGCTGCAAAAATGCTTTCGATTCCGATCAGGGCGAGAAAGCCGTACATGATCGGCCGCCACATTTCGACGCGGGCTACACTACTTTCGTCTCGCGAACCCAAGTGAACCAGCGTCCAGCTAAGCTCCGGCAGCAAGTTCGTGAGTTCGGTCTCTCCCAACCGTTGATCGGTGCATTCCCTCGCATCGACGTTTACGCCAAACAATCGAGTCTGTTCCTGTCCCTGTGGGGTAAGCCAATGGATGGGATAAAAACCTGCCGACATGGTGTCGCTGTGTCGCAGTACCGGCGGGTCGGTCGCAGTATCGACTGTCAAGCTGATTGGTTCGCTGCCGCCAGGAAGGGCGATCTTGGCTCCGTCTGGCAAGTTAGTTGCTTCTAGTTCGGCGACGATTGGCTCGCCCGCCAATGAATGAGAATTCGTTGCAGACTGAGCTGCGGCCGATTGAACCGCATTCCTCATTGCCAACACAAAGCTTGGCTGTTGTGGCCAGTTACTCCATTCTCGGTCAGCGGTGATCGTCCAAAAATAAACCGTGCCATCACCAAACCGCCTTTCCAGCAGTGCTGGTTTCTGCTCCGAGTCGTTCCAATGCGCGAGGACCCGAACATTCTGATCAGATTCTGAAATCTCGACGGGAGCAATCCGTGTTGGCCGAACACGAGAAAGAACTTCGGGCGCCAAACGCACGAGCGCCGCGAGCGGAGAGTCGTCGAGGCCAGCGACACTTAGGCCGGCAATTTCCACGTCGACACTGCCGTCATCGGCAGATAGTTTTGCCGGCAAAAGTCCCTTGCCGTCCTTATACATCAGGCGATTGTAGAGCTCGGTGTCGATTAGATCGCCGGCATAGATAATCAGTCCCATCCCGCCACGAACCTGTTGTTCCAGACGCCTCACCGCGGTTTCGTCAATCGAACCGACATTCGCCAACACCTTGACATCGGGGACATCACGATCCGACGTGAAGTCGCCATCCTGAATCTTCGTCACGTTCCACGGAGCGGATCCCGAAACGAAACTCGCCTCCAAAAAGAAAGTCTCCGAAAGAAACGCAGAGGGTTTTGGATCTCCGTCGACGAGTTGAACCTCAATCGCCGACCGCACGTCGACCACAAAGAATCGCTGATTGTCTCGCTCTAACGAATCGGCGGGCAATTCAAATCGAACGCGTTGTAGGCCCGGTTGGCTGGGCCGAATAGACAACGCTATTTTTGCCTCCGTGTGCGGAGGCAGATCTGGCAAATCGATACTCCGCGTCTGGTTGTCAAAATGCAATGTTGCCTGGAGACCACCGATTTTCTCGCCGCCGTGGTTCTCTACGATTGCCTCCAGATCAACTCGGGTCCCAACCAACGCGACCGGGGTCGTCTGACTCATCTGTTTGATTGTCACGTTTGCTTGCAGCTGTCGACCGACATCAATAATTTTACACGAAACTTCGCTGCCGGAAAGTTTACGGACGACATCGGGAACATCGTCGTTCCAGCCGGCCTCTTGTAGGTCTGTTATTAAAATTACTTCGTGGATCGGATAAGCAGCCTCGCGCAAATAGTCGTGAACCGTTTTGAGTGTCGAAGCCCATTGACTCATCGTATCGGTGGGCGCAAGTCGGCTGATGGCCTGGACTAGATCGGCGGGTTCGTCAAGCTGAGAGTTGCGACTGAGCGGTTGTTTAGGTTTCGAGGTAACAAAAACGGTCAATTGATCGCCGGGCGACGTCTGCCGCACGATTTCCATAGCAGCGTTTTTCGCTCGATCAAAGGCCGTCGCCTTTTGATCGGACGCGACCATACTGACGGAGTCGTCGATCACAACAACTCGAGCCTTGCGACTCTTTCCGCCCAGCCAAGCGCCGAGTCCAGTGTTCGAGACGATTGGACGGGCCAAGGCGACGAACAACAGGATCAAAGCGATCGCGCGTATCGCCAGCAAGATCAGTTGTTCCAGTTGCAATCGTCGTCGATTCGTCTTGATCGTCAACTTGAGATACTTCATGGGCGCCCAGTCGACGCGAATAAAGCGTCGCCGGTTGAGCAAGTGAATGATGATTGGGATAGACGCGACTCCGAGTCCCGCCCAAATCATCCATGAAGCCATGAAATTCATTACGACCAAGTCCTGTGTATTTTCTTCTGGATACTATTTGAGGTTTGTCATGCGACCGCGATGCCGCTTTGGACCCATACGAGTCCTCTGATGTAAAAATCGACTAACGAGTAATCCCATGTCTTGGTCCGTGAAAATCGATAAGTAATCGATGCCACAGTAGAGGCACCGTTTCTCCACTTCTTCCATGAATTCACGCATTGCGTCTTGGTACGCGGACCGAAACGATCGCGGCTCCGCATACAGCTCTTCCGCCCCTTCGATATCCTTGAAGATAACCGACTGATTGAACGGCAGTTCGACCTCGGCGCGATCCAACACGTGAAACACGATCATTTCATGGCCGCCGTACTGCACCTTGCCCATGGCGTCGTACAGCGAGTCCAAGTCTGTAAACAAATCAGAAATAACGATGATCAACGAGCGGCGACCAATTTGGTCGGCCAGTTGCGAAACGACTTGACCCAGTTCTGTCTCTTCGCCCGGCTCCACTTGCGATAGCGATTGGCAAATCTGATTCAGTTGAGTTTCGGCAGAAGACAACTTTAAGTGATTTTTGCCTACGATATTGAATGTCGTCAGTCCGACGGCGTCGCGCTGTTTCAGCAAAGTCGCGGCGAGGGCAACTCCAAGTGTTGCTGCATACTCAAACTTGCTTGGCTCCGTTCCGTAATTCATCGAAGCCGACGCATCCAACACGACATGGGCACGCAAGTTCGATTCCTCTTCAAACCGCTTGATATAGAAGCGATCGGAACGCGCGTAAACTCGCCAATCCAAATTGCGCAGATCATCGCCCGGGCTATAGCTTCGATAGTCCGCAAACTCGGGCGACACTCCTTGCAGAGGACTGCGATGCTGACCAGAAATAGGACCTTCCATAAACTGGTGAACACTCAATCCTGCTGCCGCAATCTGACCGACGATCTCAGGATTGTAAAACTCGTTGAACTCTCTCATCGCTCGCCTTTGCGGAGGTGGAAACCGGAATGCTGTCGATCAGGCGTTTGATGACCGAATCGGGAGACTCGCCGGCGGCTTCTGCGGTGTAATTAAGAACGATGCGGTGCCGCAAGACGGCGGGGGCCAATGTCTGAATATCTTCGACTACCACCTGCGGGCGACCATATAGCGCCGCGCGGGCTTTGGCGGCAAGAATCAACGATTGCCCGCCGCGAGGCCCAACGCCCCACAGCACCCAATCCTTCACCATCTGGGGAGCTTCAACTTCCTTGCATCGCGTCGCCCGGATCAAATTCATGGTGTAGTCGATCAGCAAATCACTGATGGGGATTCGGCGAACTAGTTTTTGCAGTTCGCTGACCTCCTCGCCGGTCAGTACGGCGGTAACGGTGTTCGACGTCTCGTCGGTCGTCTGGCGATAGATTTGTCTTTCTTCGTCCGGAGTCGGGTAGCGAACGATCACCTTCATCAGGAACCGATCGAGCTGAGCTTCGGGCAGTGGGTAGGTTCCCTCCTGCTCGATGGGATTCTGGGTCGCCAAAACAAAGAACGGCTTGGGCAGATCGTAGTGCTTACCACCAACGGAAACTTGTCGCTCTTGCATACCCTGCAAGAGAGCGGATTGAGTCTTCGGGGGCGTCCTATTGATTTCGTCGGCCAATAGCAGATTGGTGAAAATCGGCCCCGCCACGAATTTGAATTCGCGGGCATTCGTCTCGCGGTCTTCGTAGATAACATCGGTGCCAGTAATGTCGGCGGGCATCAAGTCGGGAGTAAACTGAATTCGGCCGAAGTCCAACGACAAACTCTGCGCGATCGTCTGGACGAGTAGCGTTTTCGCAAGTCCCGGAACACCTTCCAAGATACAGTGCCCGCCAGCCAAGACACTAATTAATAGCTCTTCGATGACCTGATCCTGACCAATAACGATCTTGTGTATCTGCTCCACGACCCGCTTATGAGCAGACCTTAACTTGGATAGTTTTTCGCCATCCTTGATGTCGCCTGGTTGCTGATTCACGTTGTTTTCCTTTAATCGTTTCGTTGTCTCAATTCGCTTGATCTATTCGTATTTCTATCAACACTTGCGTTAACGTTGATAGATCGGCAGGTACTTGTAGGGAAGTTGCAAAACGATCAGCGCAATCGCAGTGCCGTAGATGGGCCCGACGCCGTCGCCGACCCAAGAGCCGTCTTGCTGCTGACGCTTCAACAACTGGGCACTGGCCTTGGGAAAGTAGTCGTCCCAATACTTGTCGCCCGCTTGATAGAACGCCTGCGACGCGTAGAGATGCGTGTAAAAATCGTGACCACCATCAACGCTGAAACCGCCGCGCGATCGTTTGAATTGTGCGGACACATATTTTAGACATTGAGCTGCCAACGGCGATTCGTATTCGCCGGCAGAATAGAGGCAGGTTATGGCAGCGGCGGAAATGGGCAATCGTGAACCACCACCGGAAGCATAGGAATAGACGATGCCGCCTTCGGGTGCACGACAGGCTTCGAGGTATTTGATTGCCGCGCTGATCGTTCCTTTGGGGACGGTTAGACCCGCGTTATGAGCTGCGCGAAGACCTTGCATCTGAGTTACCGTTACGCTGCCTTCATCGCCTCCCCCTGGCGTGTATGTCCAGCCACCGAGCGCACTTTGACCGCGAGCGGTAAGCATAATTCCCCCCTTGAGCACCTCCGCCATTTGCTCACGCTTCTCGGCATCCGTTTCCATTCCATAAGCACAAGATAGAAACAGCAACGAGAATCCATGGCCGTACATACTCATCCCCAATTCGCGGCGGTCAGCGATCAGGCCATAATCCCCGGATTGCGCCATGACAAAACCAGATGCTTTGTGAACCTGACCGGCGAATGGACCGCGAGTGGTCGTATTGCCGTTAGACAAGAATGCCATGCCAGCCAAGCTTGTCATTGTGGTGGGATAGGTAGCACCATCGCGAAAGCTCTCCCAGCTACCATTATCCGATTGCGATTCCGCCAGGAACTTGAGTCCCTTCTGAATGGCCAGTTGCGTCTTCTTATCGATGTGCTTGGGCAGGATTTCGTCGTCTTGTGCGCTCGCAATTGGCGTAGTGACCATGACGACTACGGCGACGCCCAGTACCACTTTCCAAATTTTCAACATCCTGATTCCTCGGCACTTAAAGGGTTCGCCACAAACTCGCAAGCGTGCGGCTCGATGGAAGGTCAAAATCCTGGCATCCAGCGCAGCGTAGCTGTCGACCGTTGATTGCTGGTAGTTGTTTCTGTCAGCCGATCTAATCCGCGATTGCGAACGTGAGTTTCAAGACCACTTCGCATTCGATTTCACCTAGCTCTTTCGCAGAGTAATCGGGATCTTTCGACTTTTGCATTTCAATACCGTAGATGGCCCCCATCATTGAAGCGGGGCCATTTTGACCCTTTACATCTCCGACGCTTACTTCTTCGATGGCGATGAGATCGCCGACATTCTTCTTGGTGATCGCAGTCAGAGCTTTAACTCTTTTGGCTCCAGCCGCGACAGCTGCCTCGTAGGATTTTTGCTGTAACGCAGTTGGATCTGAGATCAGAAACGTGGCAATTGGTATTTCGCTTTGTACGCGAGCACCGAACATCATCATCATCATTGCGTTCGGGTCCGTGCTCATAGTTGCACCATGGTCTTCGGCAATTCCAATTACCGCCAGAATGTTCTCAAAAACCTTGTCATCTGCCGTCTGACTGATCCCGGTCAACTTCAAAGTCATTCTCTCTTTGACGACGTAACGAGCATCGGCCGGCTTGGGCTGAGCGTTTCCAAAGGCATCGGCTGCGACTACTGCGCCGTTCTGTAACGTCGGCGCGGCGGCGGTTTGAATTGCAATACCATTTCCCGCAACACTAATACTCTCTATTTTGGACTTAGCGACGGCCTCCACTAATCGCCGCTTCGCTTGCTGAAACTTGGTCAGCGCTTCGTCGGCCGATTTTGCAGTTCCGCTAAGCGTCCCATAGATCAGCGCGGTATCGGGCCGCATACTCGCTTTGCCAACTCCCGTGACAGTGATCGTCTTGCCTTGACCAAAACAAGCCGTCGGCGCGATCGCGAAAACTGCGACACTTAGACAAACAAGTAGCTGCTTACTGGATTCCATTTTCATTCACCTCATTCAGTCTTCGCGTTTCAAACATCTTCTGATTTATGGCGTATACGACGCCTCTATTCAATGGTTTTGAAAGTGACACTTAGATGGACTTCGATCTTTATCTCTCCAAAATTCTTCGAGGAAAAATCGTTCGCCTGATCCGGCGTATCGAAGTAGCTGCCATAACCGTACATCTGCTGGACCGCCGCATCCATGTCGCCATCGGACTCTTGCGCCTTCGCAACGGATACTTCTTCCACATTCAAAACCTTACCAAGCTTGTTTTCGGACAGGATAGCTAGTCGTTCTGCTCGGTCGCGGGCGTTCTTCATCGCGGATGTGTATCCACGTCCAATCACCTCCTTCATATCGTCGATGCGATACGTCGCCAGCGAATGCTCAAACGGTTGTCCCATTTCTCCGGTCAGCATCTGAATTGTCTGTTGCGACGCCATGTCCAATTGAACTCCGGCGTCCTTCGACACATCGATGATTTTGGAAACTTGAGCGAACAGCTCTTCTGGCGTTAATTCGGCGATTCCCGTCAATCGAAAGCTGAACGGTTCATTAACGACGATCTTGGCATTATTCTTCCCACCGCCGAGTCCAAAGATCCCGTTGATGATTGCACCAGCGGCATTCGCCTCTTGGTCGGCTACCACGGGACGGACGCTGGTCTTAATCGAAACTCCTTTCGACCGAATGCTCAACTGTTTCAGATCGAGCTTTTCTAGCGATTCGATCAATCGACGTCGATTCGCTCGATACTTTTTCAAGGCGTCTTCGACCATGCTGGCGGTTGCGCCGATCTTGGCGTTGATTTCGACAGAAGTGGGACGCGCTTCGCTGTGTCCGATCCCAGTGACGGTAATCGTTGCAGGTTTCTCCTCCCCGCTCGCCGCAGCGCAAAAAATCATGGCGGCGACTAGCATCACCGTGGTCGTGTCTAATATGCGGTTCACTGTCAGCTCCTCTTGGTGTGTTCGTCGAAGCATGCCTATGGTTCAATATCAAGCTAACGCTGGAATCAGGCTACGTGCTGGAATCAATGTTGCCCCCGTTTTCCGTGTCGGCTGCGGATTTGCCATTCGCCGGGAGTTTCTCAGTTGCCGGGGGTTTCTCAGTTGCCGGGGGTTTCTCAGTTGCCGGGGGTTTCTCAGTTGCCGGGAGTTTCTCAGTTGCCGGGAGTTTCTCAGTTGCCGGGAGTTTCTCAGTTGCCGGGAGTTTCTCAGTTGCCGGGAGTTTCTCAGTTGCCGGGAGTTTCTCAGTTGCGGACGAATCTTTAGCTGCCCTCGGCTTTAACTTGGGGTCCGTTTCGTCGTCGGGAACGATTGGAAAGGCGCGAACCTTCGCGTCTCCAAATAATAAAATCTGATCTCCTGAAATTCGCAACTGTCCGATCGAGCCCATCGTTTCTTTGTCGCGAATAATTTCTTGCGTGTCACCGCTCTCTTTCGAGAATCGGTAAATCCCACGGGATGTGGGGGCATAGACCGAGTCGACGGTATTTATTAACGTCCGCGCCGTGAACCGCGGTGGGTGATTTGACCAAGACATGCGACCCGTCTGACAACTTCGCGCTTCAATGTCTTCTCCCATCAAGTAGAGAAATTCATCGTCGATAGAGACGAGCTCGCGCTTTTCGTCGATAG
>JBLHLE010000086.1:0-12136 GCA_047620805.1 Pirellulaceae bacterium | reverse complement strand
GTGCTGAAGGCTCGTGCCCACATGTCGAACTCGCCAGAAAATCCAGCTGGAGGCGTGATGGTGAGGCCATCGAGTTGGTCCGACGTGAGCCAGTAACCGCCCGCGCTTACATCGAGTGTTCCGGCAGAAAGCGTTGCACCTTCGGGAACTCCCGTCACCAGAAGGGAAAGTGTTTCCGAGCCGTCCGTGTCATTGAGACTAGCGGTAATGTTCAGCGGAATGGCAGTGTCTTGATCGCCGGTAATTTTGCTTTCGACATCGAGGTTGGGTTCGTCGGCAGTGTCGTCCAGGTTTTCCTGGACGCACACGGTTATGTCAGCGGATTCAGTGGCGACATCGCCGTTGTCAGTTTCGGTGCTCTTACCTGCCAGCCAGAGTTGAAATTCGCCAGTGAATCCCGTCGGAGGCGTTACTGTGAGACCAGCGAGATCATCTGCGGTGAATTCCCATGTCCCTGGCGCGACTTCGGTGCCGTTGTTGAACGAAATGCCCGTCGGTCCGGTTACGATCAGCTCGCCGGTTTCCGAGCCGTCGGTGTCCTGCAGAGCAAAGTCGATGTCCAAGGGGATTGGCGAGTCTTGCGGGCCCTTCGCATCGGCGGCGGTCAGGATTGGGCTGTCGGCATCGGGAGTTATAGTGACGTCAAAGACCGCCGACTGCTCGTTCCCATCGTCGTCTTCAACTGTGTATTGGAAGGAATCGCTGCCGCTAAAGTCCGCTGCCGGCGTATACGTGAAAGTTCCATCGTTGTTGTAAACGACGACCCCATTACTCGGCTGGTCAAAGCTGACCAACTGTAAATCCTCACCCGACGTCGAGTTCAATACGTTCGGCGTTTGCAGCGGAGTATCTTCGTTCGTAGTACCCCATTGATCTTCAACATCCCAAATCGGGTCTTCTAGCAGAGGAGGATCGGCCACTTCGTCTACTGGCGTTGGTGTTTCGGCCACAGGTTCAACGGGAGTGGGGTCAACGGGCGACGGCGTTTCCAGCGGATCCTGGAAGATTGGAATATCATCCGTTGCGCAGGGCTGAGAGCAATCCAGATCGTCCAAGAGATCTTCTTGTGGAGCGCAAACGGCGACAGCGGTTGGGTCGTCTTGAGGGATGTTCGCGTCGACATCGTCCACGTCGATTTCGCCATTGAGCTGCGCCGCAAACTCGAAGTTAGCACAGGTGGCAGAAAGGAGCACTCGCGATTCCAGCGACTCTGATTCAAATGTGGCCTGGTTTGATTCTGCGAGCGAATTGGATCCTGTCTGATCTCCCGAATCTAACGGTTGTTGTGCGAAAATATCTTCAGCGAATTTGCTTAGCAGATCGGTAGATTTGGAGTCTGGATGAGTCTGGCTCATGGTTGCTTGTCCCTGTTGTTCCTGTTGTTCCGGATATTCAGACGATGATCGGTCGAATGAACGACCTTGCGCAGTTCTGACGGAGAGGAAGACTGGAGTAGGAAAGAAGACAGGACTTTGCCGATCTAACCCGTTGGGAAGAGGGGTGAAGAAATATAGGTCACCGTAGAGTGCCGGATTGGCTGACCCTCTCCGATTAGGAATTATTCACTGCCACCAAGAGAACTGGGGTGCAGACGATATGCTGGGTAATCATTTACACGACGGAGCTGACACGTCCAAGTCGTCAGTCGAAGCACTTGCGTCACTGCAGCAAAACAATGCGACGGCGGTGCGCACCAAACGGAACACTGCTCGTTTGAGCACCAATGCGCGTGTTAAAATCGTTGCAGGTAGTACCAGCGACCGCGGAACACCCGTCAATGGAGTTTGCAACGACGTGTCCCCCAGTGGATGCCGAGTGATTTCGACGGTACCACTGATGGTTGGCGACATCTATTGGGTGCATTTTGACAAGTCATCCTTGGAGTTGGGGCCGCAATTCGCCCGCTGCTTGCGGTGTCGTTTTATGCGAGAAGACGCTTACGAAATGGGATTTGCGTTTTTTTCGCCCGTGACGCTTAAGCAGATCGACGAACAAGAAGAAAACAAAACTGACGTGATCGACATGCTCTAGCCAACCCAAGTAACAGATCGCCAAATGTAATAGCCCAGCGAGTAACGAGTAATTCCACCGATGACAAGTGTCGACTCTCCAACGGCGAAGACCGCCAAACGAAGGCCAGCCCCGCAAGGCCCACCCAGCGACAACGCAGCTGAAAAACCAGCGAGCCGGGACTTGTTTGCGCTGTTCGGGCAACTCGCGAAGAAAATCGTCGATAAACAAACCTATTTCAAGTTGGCGTTAGATATTGTCGGCAGTCATTTCAACGCAATTTACGGCCAAATCGACGCGCGAGTCCAAGCGACCAATGTCACGGAAGAATTCAACGGCGAAAACAAGGTAGCGCTCGTCGCATCACTGGTCGAAGCCATGTTGCTGGAGGCGGAAAGCGACGGCCTCGCGAACTCGCGTGTCTACGAGGGCACGCGTGTAGGCCAACCTTTCGTTGTTGTTGCAACGCCACTTCACGGTATCGAAAATGGCGATGTTATCGGCGCCATTTCTTTGGCTGTGATGATCGCCAACGATTCACAGGCGGACCAGGTACTCAGTGAACTGCGTGGCATCAGTTCAATGATCGTGGCATATCAACCACGAAATCAAGTGAACGAGACGAACGCTGTCAATAACAACGCCTCCGGTGTTCAACGCGCCTTGGAGCGAGCGAGCCGCTATAAATCGCTCGATGAATTCGCCTTTGCCTTGGTCAACAGTTTACATTCTCGCTTTGATTGTACTCAGGTCTATATGGGGGCCGTCGACAATCGGAAAGTACGACTGCTCGCGATTTCAGGAATGGACCGATTCGCGAAGAATAGCCCTGGAGTGAAGGTCGCGACGCAGTCAATGGAGGAGTGCATCGACGCGGGCGACAAGGTTCTCTACCAGCTGTCTGGCGCCTATGACGACGATCGCGGGACCACGGGTTACTTGATTCATCGCGATTGGCACACGGCGAACGATCAGGCAGCGATTCTGTCGATACCGATACAAATCGAAGGTCAGGCGATCGCGGTTGTCTGTTTATTGCGCGAGTCCTCCAAGTCGTATTCACCTGCCGAAGAAGGACAAGTGATCGCATTACTGAGTGCCTTGGGACCGGCGATCGGTTTGCTTAAAACAGCAACGCGATCGGTTTGGAAGCACGCGAAGGAATCAATTCACAGCCGCTTTACGTTTTTGTGGGCAGCCAAAGCCTGGGTGCGAACCATGGTGCTCGGCGGGGTCGCTGCCGCGGTAGCCTGGTTTATGATTGGGCAGATGCCATACCGAATTGTAGTGCCGTGTGTCGTGGCGCCGTCCGAAGTCCGGCACGTAGTCGCCCCGTTCGAATCGCGGATCGCGGAGGCATTTGTCAGTGCAGGAGACGAAGTCGAGAAGGGCCAGCTTCTTCTGAGGCTAGATATCCACGATTGGGATTTAGAATTGGCGCGAGTCAGGGCCGAGCAGAAATCTTTGCGATTGGAAGTCGATCAAGCGATTGCTCGTGGCGATCGACCCGCAGCGACTTTCGCCAACGCGAGTCTCAAGACGATGGCGGTCCGCGAAGAGTTGATTGGATGGAAGATCAAGCAAGCTGAAATTCGCGCTCAAGCTGACGGGCTGATCGTCAAGGGCGACTTGGAAGAGCGAATCGGACAAGTGGTTTCGATGGGCGAGCCACTGTTGCAGATCGCGACAGGAGAGTCTTACGTCGAACTGCGGATTCCCGAGCGCGCCGCCGCAATGGTCCACAATGGTGCAAGTGGCCATTTCGCCTGTGCCGCCAAACCCAACGTACGCGTCAATTGTCGCATCGAGCGAGTTTTGCCGGCATCAGAAATTATCGATCAAAAGAACGTCTTCGTCGCAGAAACGGAGGTTGACGAGCCGCCAAAGTGGTTGCGGATCGGGATGGAAGGGGTCGCGAAAATTGATGCCGGGTGGCAGCCCGTGTGGTGGATCGCGTTCCATCCGATCATCGACAAAATTCAGCTTTGGATAGGCTAATGGTTCAACAAAGCCAAAGTGCCGGAGATATCGAGCAGCTACGCGAGTGCCACGCTGCCGCGCGCACCGACTTGGAAGCTAGCCGGCACGTGTTTAATGGTAAGCCCTGCTACATCCTACGTGATCCTGTCACCTTTGAAAGTCATCGCTTAAGCGTCGCCGACTATCGCATTATCGCAAGGCTTCGGCACGATCAATTGCTAGGTGAAACGTTTCAAGAACTCGTTAAATTGAACTACGTCAAACAGGAAGACGAGAGCAACTTCTACCAATTCATAGTGCGTTTGCACAAAGTGGGTCTGCTGACGCTTCCATTGAACGATGGCAAGCAGCTCTTTGCCCGCTTCGAAGAACGCAAACGGTTGATGAAACAGAATCCATTGATGAGTATTCTGTTCTGTCGCGTGCCGATGTTCAATCCCGATAGCTTCCTGCGACACACTTTGCATTACGGCGGCTTGCTCTACACGAAGTTGTTCTTCGTTGTGTGGCTGGCCATGATGGCGGTCGGCGGTTTTCTGTTGTGGCAGCGGTTTGACGATTTTACTCACCCGCTTAACGACGTGCTGGTGATGTCCAATCTTCCCATGTTGTGGGGAGTGTTGCTGGGGCTGAAGATTATTCACGAGTTTGGTCATGCTTACGCCTGCAAGAAATTCGGCGGCAACGTTCCAGAAATGGGGGCGTTCTTCATGATGTTCAATCCTTGCGCTTACGTCGACGCGAGCGCCGCTTGGGGATTTCCTAGCGCGCGGCAACGTATCATCGTCAGCCTTGGCGGAATGTATTTCGAATCGATTGCCGGATTCTTTGCGCTGTTGGTTTGGTGTTTTACCGGGCCATCGTTTATTAACTCGGCCGCGCATATGGCCGTCGTGATGGCCACAGTGGTCACATTGTTCTTCAACGTGAATCCGTTAATGAAGTACGACGGCTATTACATTATGTGCGACCTGTTGGGGATACCCAATATGCGGCAACGCGCAGTAACAGCTACCAACGACTTTTTTAAACGAGCCTGTCTCGGGATATCGCCCGCTCAAGCTCCAGGTAGTTGGCGAATGCAATTATTGCTGCTGTCGTACGGAATCTGTGCGATGCTGTATCGGACTACCATCGTGCTTGGTATTTCCGCCGTTATCGCGACGAAATTCCTCGTGCCGGGACTGTTGCTGGCGTTGTTCTATATCGCGTCGAGTTGGGGCAAAGCTCTGATCAAAGTCTGTAAGTTCTTGTGGCACGCCCAAGAGACCGCGCTGGTTCGCGTTCGCGCAATAGCGATCAGCGTTCTGATGTTGGTGGGAGTTCCGTTTGCCGCCTTCACTGTCCCGATCCCCGTTGAAGTACGTTGCTCGGGATACCTATCGAACGAGAATGAACATCGCGTTTATTTGCCCGCCGCAGGGGTCGTTACTGAAGTGTTGGCCCGGCCTGGGCAAGATATCGGTGGCGCTCCAATGCTCCTCTGTCGTTTGGAAAACGTCGACGCTCAGAGCGATCTTCTTGCCGCCGTAGCGGAAATGCAGCGGGCGCGTCAACAATATCGCACGGAACAAGTTTTGGACCGTGCGAAAGCTCAGCAAACTCTACAGCAAATGATCTATTTGCAACGACGAGTCGAAGATGCACAACGCCACGTCGGCGATTTAAAAGTCGTCGCCGACACCAAGGGGAAAATCGTGCAATGCGTCTCTCCCGACGAGAAAGGGAACTTCCTTCCACAGGGTTATCCTATTGCGACAATCACATCTGGCAATTGGACGATACGAGCTCTGGTGGACGAAGAGCAGTTCATCGACGTACGGCCGACCGTCGGGCAAGAGGTCAAGTGCCGCTTGATCGCCGATCCTTCTCGTTCCGTCTCGGGGCGAATCGTGCGAGTGGCACCGGCCGGTGAGACGATCGTCGAAAATCTTGCTTTGACTCAGCTCGGCGGTGGCAATATCGCCGTCAACCCGTCCACATTCCATGCCCAGCATTCATTCTTCGAATTGGAAGTGCAGTTGAACGACGAAGAAGTTGGCGAGAACTGGATGTACGGCATGACTGCCAATGTCGCTCTAGATCGAGTTCGCGATACGTTGGCATCGCGCGCTTATCGAAAGCTGCTTCAATTCATCAATAAAGTAATGGCGTCTTAATCGAGGTGCACCATGAGGAATCATCAACTAATTACGGGCTTACTTACGTTCGCCGTCGTCGCCGCATGTACGTCGTGGCTTCGAGCCGCCAATCCGGATCGAGTCGCAGAAGTCGCGGATGTCGATGCAAATTGGTTAACGCCCAAAGCCAAGCCCGATGCCCGGGCGGTCGACTCGGCGGCGCTGCACGGGATCGCTATGCCCGCGCAGGAGGCAATTCTAACGTCGCCAATTCGCGGTTCAGTGTGGGAGTTGACGGCGCAAGAGGGCGACTTAGTTCGAAAAGGCGCTCCGCTGTTAAGTATCGACAACCGAATTGCCAAAGCGGAGTTGGAGATCGCCAAAGCGACGGTCGCTCGAAAGGCAATGATGAAACGAGCGGAGCTCGAATTCCAATGGTCCGACTCGCAATACAAACGCGTCCTGGAAGTCCACCGCCGCAGCGCGAGCACCGATATCGAAGTCGAAGAAACTCGCATTCGACGAGATCAAGCTGAAGCCGCTTACGAAGCAGAAGTCGAAAATCAAAAACAAGCTATCGCTAATCTTCAACTCGCCGAACGACAGTTGGAATTACATACCGTCTATGCGCCGTTCGACGGTCGCATTGTCCGCGTGTTTACCAAAGAGGGCACCGATAGTTTAGCGACCCCCGGTTTGATTCAGATCGCTTCGCTAGACTTGTTGCGAGTCGAACTCTATCTTCCGCTCGGGGATTACGGTCGACTCGAAATCGGTAAATCGTATCCGTTAACAGCGGAAGCACCGGTAAGCCAAGGCGTTTCCGGAATACTAAAATTCATCGATCCTATTGTCGACTCGGGAACGCAGACATTTCGCTGCGTGTTTGAAATTGACAACTCCGATCTCAGTATGCCCGCAGGATTCGGTGTGCGATTTGGAAAGTGATTGATTTCCAATCACCATTTAACCCCGCTTCATAATGTGGCCGAAGCGATAATGGTTAGCGACGCCATTCGAGGCCGAGAAGGAATCCGTGCAGAAGCAGTCCGCCACTGGAATCCACCCGTTCCACGCCGGTGAGGTCGCCGAAGTTGAGGGGGATTTGATCTTCTGGCAACGCGAC
Organism: Pirellulaceae bacterium; assembly: GCA_047620805.1. Taxonomy (GTDB): domain Bacteria; phylum Planctomycetota; class Planctomycetia; order Pirellulales; family Pirellulaceae; genus JBLHLE01. Next base: position 4,900 of record JBLHLE010000086.1, on the reverse strand, counting down.
ACTCGTCGCCGCGAACGCTCGGTAGCCACCCGTAAGAGAAACATTGCAGCCAAGTTGATACCTCAGTCCGATCCGCAGTTCTGTCGCAAAGGAGAGGTCTTCTTTGTTGCTGGTGACATCGGCGGCGGTGCCAACGTGCGTTCCGCCATTCACGATTGCGGGGCCAGTTTGGCAGCCTAGCACGAGTGAACGATGGTCGATGCGGTTTCCGTATAGTCCTGCTTTCAGATCGAAATCGGCAGAAAGGCAGCGCGTAATCTGGTATTCGCTCTGTCCGCCAAATTGCAAGCCGATCAAGTGGTTTTGTAGATCAATGCTGTAGAAAATTTCACCCGTGAGATCGCCGAAGGCAGCATTTTCGTCGTCGGTGTTGAAACTGAAGTTCTCATCGATTTTCATATAACGAACACCAAACGTCCAATTCGTATTCCAGCGGGCCGGACCGCAACCGGATGAGCCATAACCGCAAGGAGTAGTGCAGGCGTCGTTCAACCTCAAAAAGTTCAACTCGACTTGGTGAACTTGAAAATTACGCGTGACTTGGTGTATCTGCGAGTCGTTGTACCAAAGATTGACGTTGGCAGTGAGCGCTCCTGAAGTGAGGTCCAAGTCGCCAAAATCCAAGTGCGAGTTCAACATGCCGGCGAAGCCCGCCGTGTTAACCGTCTGCTCGTTTTGATTCGATAGGATCGACCAATATCCGACTTCCCAGGCCCATGGACTGCAAGCGAATTGGCGGCCAAAGCGAGCTTCTGAGCCAAACTGATAATCGACTGATGCGTCACGCGTAGTCAGCAATGCGCCGTCAGCATCGTCGGAATCGTAACTGAGACGTACATTGCGTCCCTTGTCGCGAGTCATTAAAACGACACCTGCGTGACCGAACCAGCACCGTCGCGCTGGCGAGTAACAATCTTGGACGCCGCAGCCGTATGTATCGCAGCCGCCATAACCGCCAGTTCCACTCATGCCATCATTTTGTAACAGTTGCCCAACATAGGAATTGAGCATTCCACCATAGGAAGGCTGAGCTGGCATTGGACGACCCTGCGACATCGGCGGTCCGTGGATCGATTCAGGAGCGCGCATGGTTTGCGGACTTTGCACCATTTGTCCGTAGCCGTTGACCACCGACTGCTGCATGGCCGGTTGATGTTGCATGGCCGGGTGCTGTTGTGGGAATTGTTGACCAAACATCTGTTGCTGCATTTGATATTGCTGCGGCATCACCTGTTGTGCATACGGTTGGTTCGGCATCATCGCCTGCGGAGCCGGCGCGTTGGCCGGGAATTGGAATTGAGGATGGGTTGTATATGCCTGCGCGCCGAATTGCGGTTGATGAGCTTGCGGGACCGGATTGCTGCGATTTGCAGGGGCAAGTGAACTGTGCCCCGTTAGATACGGGACGTTGAAGATCGAAGCGTTGTTGCCCTGGTAACTCCGAGGGGATTGCTCAATCGCATTCGATCGCTGTGGCTGTTGAGGATAAGCCCCCTGCGGGTACGCGGGAGCATACTGCCGCTGTTGACCGTACTGCTGTTGACCGTATTGCTGTTGACCGTATTGCTGTTGACCGTACTGCTGTTGACCGTACTGCTGTTGACCGTACTGCTGTTGACCGTACTGCTGTTGACCGTACTGCCCCATTTCAAATTGATTGGGCCGCGAAGCCACGTATTGGGGCGTGGGAGCGGCCAACTCATTGTTTGCAGGTGCCGTCGGGCCGCTGTTGGGAGTGGCTTGAGTTGGGGACGGCGCAGCTAACATCGTACCGCGGCCCATTTCCAGGGTTTGCCCCATCACCGGCAAACATATCGTCGCGGTAAGTAGGAGGCCGACAAAAGGCGTATGGAAGATTCGCATTTCAATGAGATTGCATGTCATGTCGAAAACCTATCCAGTCAAAACAAGCGTCAAAATCGTACTTAGAAACGATCGTCATTCGGATTATGACTTCCGTTCCGAAAATGGCGCTTCGCGGGACAATCGTGGCGAGGCACAGTATTACAACTGGTACAAGCGGAACTCAATCCGTCACAATCGCTACAGGTTACCAATGCTCTTGGGACACGATCGACTACTAGTCGCCGTTACAAATTCCATTGCGTCGAGTTGAACGGTGCTATCGATAGGGTAGGATATGGCCTTCTTACCAATCTGGAGATGTGACAACATGCTCGTTCGTAACTACCTAATGCTTTTGTTCATTGTCCTGCCGCTGTTTAGCGACCAGGCTGCATTCAAGCCCCAGGTCATCTCGGCTGCGGAAGTACCCGTTCCCAAAGTACCCGTTCCCAAAGTACCCGTTCCCAAAGTACCCGTTCCCAAAGTACCCGTTCCCAAAGTACCCGTTCCCAAAGTACCCGTTCCCAAAGTACTCGACGACCGTTTGGAGATCAGCTTGTTTGCCGATTCCAAGCAAGTCGTTCATCCGATTGGGGCCGTTTTCGACGCGGCTGGAAATCTCTACGTCATCGAGAGTCATACACACTTTCCTCCGGATGGCTATCAGCGTTTGAAGCACGATCGAATTCTGCGAATGCGTGATACCAACGGCGATGGTAAAGCTGACCAGGTCACGACGTTCTTCGAGGGCACGACTCACTCGATGGATATTGCGATCGACCATCGCGGGGCGATCTACTTAGCAACTCGCAACGAGATATTACAGTTGATCGATGCGGATAAAGATGGCACAGCGGAAGCTTCCAAACGCGTCGTCTTCCTGGACACCACTGGTAACTACCCGCACAATGGCCTCTCCGGTTTGCATTTCGATTTTGCAGGCAATCTCTTTTTTGGAATGGGCGAGAATCTCGGCGCGTCTTACAAGTTAATCGGAGCCGACGGCGCGACGATCGTCGATCAGGGCGAAGGCGGAAATGTATTTTGGTGTACAGCGGATGGCAATAAACTCCGCCGCGTTGCGACCGGTGTCTGGAACCCGTTCGGTAATTGCAGCGACATTTACAATAACCTGTTCTCCATTGACAACGATCCGTCTGCGAACGGATGCCGCTTGTTGCACGTCGTGGAAGGGGCGAATTTTGGATACTACTATCGCTATGGTCGCTCGGGACTGCATCCCTTTATTGCCTGGCGCGGTCAGTTGCCTGGCACTCTGCCTGCCATGTCGATCACCGGCGAAGCACCTTGTGAACTTGTCTGTTACGAGGACATTGGTCTCCCGGCCGACTACCGCGGTAGGTTGTTGGCCGCGTCTTGGTCTGACCATCAGATCCAAGTATTTCAACCCGAAAGGAACGGCGCTTCGTTTGGTGCCAAGCTGAGTATCATGGTCGAAGGGGGCGAGGACTTTCGTCCGGTCGGAATCGCTGTGGCGCCCGATGGATCGCTGTTTATCACCGACTGGGTCAAACGCGATTACAAATTGCACGGTTACGGTCGAGTGTGGCATTTGCGCCCCAAAAAGGACGTCAAACGTGGCCACGTCGAATCCATTGAATCGAGTGTAAGGCATATTCGCGAAACGGCTGCCCGCAAGATGCTGGCGGCGGGTGACAACGAGTCGCTAATTGCATACGCCACCGAATCAGCTAATCGCGGTGTCCGAGCAACGGCAATCACGGCGTTGCTTTCAAGCCACGACCCTGGACTGCCTGCCGTTTTCGAAAAACAGAATGCTCGCGAACTGCAGGCGATGCTGCTGCGAAGTTCCGGAACTCGCGAATTGCGAACTATCGCGCGATCGCTGGCGGCATCCAATGATTCTGCTCTTCCGCTTCTGGCGGCTTCGATTCCGTCGTTGGACCAAGACGGTGACGTGCCCCGTTTATTGGAGTTGATGAAAAACAATGACCCTTTCGTACGACATGCCGTGATCCAACAATTCGCTACTCACGCCAGTTTGCTAAGTATTGTCGATCCAACGAAGCTGGCAGCAGATCAGCGAGTTCGCTGGCTGCTGGCCCAACGTCGAAGCGGGCAGGGTGAAAAGCACGTCAAGTCATTGTTGGCGGATCCTGCACCCGAAGTTCAGTTCATGGCGTTGAAATGGGTCAGTGATAGGAAGTTGGCGGAGCACAAGACGACTGTTGAGTCGATGCTCAGTCGAACGGATCTTACCGCCGACGTATTCTTCGCGGCAGCGACGGCTAAAGAGCAATTGAACGATCGCTCTGCCGATGAGTCGAAGGTGTTGGAGTCGTTGGTACCGCTGCTGTCCAATGCGGATGTTGCACCCGGCGTTAAAGCGATGATCTTGCGAGGAACGCCGGCTCCAGGGGAACTCGCTCGGTCGACAAAGATACAGGTATTGCCAAAAGTTATCGACCAACTTCTGAAAGCTAATGACAAACATTTGACGTTGGAGTCGATTCGGTTTCTTTCCGCGTCTCCGACGAAAAAGCAGGCCGAGCAATTGTTGCAGATCGCCAAAGATGGCACGGCCGATGTACAATTGCGAGCCGAAGCGTTAGTTGGCGCAGGAGCATTCGCCAGCGAATTTACCGAGGATATTGTCAAACTCGCAACGAGCGATAATCGGATCGTGCAGCAGGAAGCGTTGCGCGCGTTGAGTGGTCTCAAACCAAAAGACGCGGAATCAAAGTTGGCGAAAATTGGCGAGCAGAGTCCGGCGCTGCACGAACTCGTCACCAGGACACTCGGCCAGCAAGCGACGAATGAACGTCCCAAATTGGATGACATCGACGCCTGGGAAAAGTTGACTTCGGGCAATGGCGATGCCGCTGCAGGCCGACGAATCTTCGGCAACTCGAGACTCGCTCGTTGTATCGATTGCCATACCGTCAATGGCCGCGGAGGAAGAGTCGGTCCGGATCTATCGCAAGTCGATAAGCAGAGTAGTCGCAAAGCGATCTTGGCCTCGATCTTGCAGCCCAATAACGCGGTCGCGCCGCATTACACAGCTATCCAAATT